>NZ_KV808450.1:0-95512 GCF_001812305.1 Staphylococcus sp. HMSC056G08 | reverse complement strand
TTCTTATACTCATCTTGTGTTAATGGCTTAGAATCACTTGCGTTAATAGGTTGGTTGAATTTAAGTTCAACATCGTCATATTCTTGGTTACCAAGCATTCTTGATTTCGTTGATGACTTCACAATGACACTTTGTGTATTGTTTGGAACTGCGAATTGTAATTTAGCTGTTTCTGCTTTCTTATCGTAGGCAGTGACTTGTGTATTTAATTTATGGTTCTCTTGATAAACATCAAATCTATCCCAAATTGTTGGAATGTCTAATGTTAATTCAACAGTTGATGCTTTATCACCTTTTATAAATTGAGCAGGTTGTTTAATATTTGATGCATGGAAGAATGCTTCTTCGTCAGTATTGGGTTTAACGACTTTAAACTCTACTGGGTAACGCTCTTCGTTTGCGTGAGGATCTTGTAAAGATGGTTGTTTTATTGCTTCTTGTACTGAGACTTGATTTGTTGGTGCTGCTGTTGCTTTTTCTGTTTGTGGTGCTTCTTGTTTTGGTGCTGGTGTTGTTTCAACTTTCTCAGGTGTCGGTTTTGAGTCTGTTTGAGATTGTGCTGTAGATGCTGCTTGTGGTTTATTTGCTTCTTTCTCTTTTGACTCAACTGTTTTTGGCGCTGAAACAGGTGTCGCGTTTGGTGTCGTCGAAGTGCCGCTATCCGTTACAGTAGTCGGTGCTGCTGCGTTTGATACGGGGGCTTCTTGTTCAGCTGCTTGTGCTTGTCCTCCTCCTAAGAAGATCACTGCACCTACAGCTATCGAAGCTGCTCCGACAGTAAATTTACGAATTGAATATTGGTACGCTTTCTGGTTGGCATGGTTCATAACTGTTCTCTCTTTGTTGTTTCTCACGTTGATAACGCTCCTAATCATTAATTTTTACACCAATAATGATAATCATTCTCATTAACAATGTATAAAGGGAGTATAGCACACCCTTAAATCAATGTCATTACTATTATTTATGTTTTTTAAAGTAGTTAAAATGACACTATTATATTTGAGTTATTATTAAATATTTATAGTTCGAAGAAGTTTTGAAGCGCTTTGACATTACGCATATCAAGCGGATAGTGGTGTTTGACCTTCCCTTCATGAAATTCCGCAACATAATCTGCGCTGTTTATAATCAATTCATAATCATGTGTAATGACCAGAATTGTATACCCTTGGCCTTTTAATTGTCGTAATTCTGTCGCAAATTCAGACATACGTTTGCCATCTAAACCACTGGTTGGTTCATCAAATACTAAAATAGGTCTGCCGCTTTCTTTAGCACTCGCAATCGCCAGTCGCTGCATTTCTCTGTTTGAAAGTGATAAGGGATGTTTATCACGATGTTGTTTTAAATCAATTATATCTAACGCATGTACTAAATCAGCATCTGGCATATTACGATGACTGAATCTGATTTCTTCTTCTACAGTTTCACCGAAAAGTTGAGACTTTACATTTTGAAAGACTTGATATACATCGTGCTTCCACTGTTTTTGACGTATTTTATGTGTGCCGTTCATAATCACTGCGTCTCTATTTAACTTAACTGCACCCATTAATGCTTTCGCGAATGTAGATTTCCCTGCCCCATTGTGGCCGACTATCGCTGTTATCGCACCTTTATGTAAATCAAATCGCTCAATATTTAAATCTAATGTTTCTTTTTTCTGATAGCGATATTGCCAGTTTTGTATAGGTATCACATCGTGTGATGAAGGTTCTGATCGTTTTGGTCGTAGTCGTGTTAAATCTGTCGCTCGTAAACCATGTGCTTTTAATTGTTTTAGTTCTAATTGACGAAAATCATCTTGATTCCACGCTTTAGTAATCTGACCTGATTCAATTAAGATAAAACGATCTGCCAAATCTAATAAATAATGCAGACGATGTTCCGCAATAACAATCGTCTTCCCTTGTTGCTTCCAAGATTGAATCATACGTGCTAATTTTTGAACGGCTTTGAAATCTAAATTTGAAGAAGGTTCATCCATGACAATAAGCGCTTGTCCTGCGATTTCAATACTGATACAGGCAATCATTTGTTGTTGACCACCCGACAATTCAAAGACATTACTTTCTAGTAAATCATTAATTTGATATTGATCTACTGCTCTAATAATTCGTGATTGAATTTCTTCTGGGTCTGTATAGTAATTTTCTAATTCAAAGGCAAGTTCATTTAATACATGTGTACAGAAGAATTGTGATCTAGGATTTTGAAAGATACTGCCGATTTGGCGACTTAAATCTTTGAAAGCATAGTCCTTCATGTTTTGTCCTGCGATGACAATATCTCCTGCGATTTCACCTGAGAAAAACTGAGGAATTAGCCCGTTGATTAATCTTAGTACTGTTGATTTTCCGCATCCTGATAATCCTGTTAAACAGACCACTTCGCCAGGACGAATAGTTAAATTAAAATCTTCTAATGCATTTTTATCTGAAGCACTGTAGCTGAAAGTTACATTGTTAAATTGAATCATTTGAGCCTCCCTCTTATATAACGTAATAAAATAAAACAAGTAAAATTAAGAATCCTGCGATAGTTTTGTCGATTGCAGTCATTTTAAATACAATGAGTGACGTACGTGCAGCGTCTACAGACAGTCCTCTTGTTAAAGAAGCGGCTGTCAACTCATTTGAAATTTTGACCACTCGATTAATTAACGGTACAATACGCATTTCGGTATAACGTATCGGATGTAGAAACGCTTGAAGTGTCGTCATACCCCGCATACGCATCGCATGTTTAATGTTTTGCGATTCTTGATAGACCACAGGAAGAAAACGAAACATGACCGCTAAAGGAATCGTCAACACATTGGGAAACTTCATTTTCTCTAATGCACTAATGAACATTTCAACTGACGTTGTTTTAAATAAGACAAATCCCATTAAAGCAGCAGGTAAAAAACGTGTAAGCAAATTGGCTATTATAAATATCAAACTATACACAACCGCATGGTAATCTCTCAATTGGAATGTTTCGATATACCATCCAGTAAAAAGAATAAAAAAGCATAATAAGCCAGCTTTATAATAATGTAGATAAAGCAGACAAAATGTAGGTATCAGAATAATTACAAGTCGTGGAAAAACTGCATAACCTGTAGTAGTCCCTGTTAAAGCAATAAAAGAGATCAATACCATGCTTAACAATTTTATTCTTGGATCAATTTGAGTATTGATCATGACACCATACCTGCACGTACAAAATGTTTCTTAAATAGAATTCTTGCGATAACAATTCCGATAACAGCACCGACAATACAAGTCATTAAAATGATAGGTAAGGTTTGTAGTGTGAATAATTTATCAAGTAGTGCTGTATATTCCTGTCCTCTTTTTTGTTCGAGATAATCGAAAAAGGATTGTCTTGCGAAGTAAAACGGAAGCAAACTGCCGAGTGACCAAAATGAAAAAACAATATAACCGATACTTAATGTAAGCCAATGACAATAGTTGCCGATCTTCATAATTAAATCAGCTAGAATCGGTAATGGAATACCAGTAATTAATGCGAGCCCTGGGTGACCCATAATAAACAATACTAAGCTCACTACAATACCACTGATACTTAAAGCACCAAACTTTTGTGTTTTAGCTACCAACAACATAATAGGTACACTGCCAATAATCGCAAATAATGCAGGTAAGAAAAACATAATCACTGGCACTATCCCCGCAATACCTACAGGTGTAATTAACACAAAAAATATTGCAGTAAAGAGCCCGATGTTAATTAAATCTTTAACTTCTAATTTCTCACGTTGCATGCATGTATCTCCTCCTTAAAAATCTGTTGTTAAATTTATCGTGTGAATATAACTTAAACATAGTTTACCACCATTGATAATGATTCTCAATTACGTATTTCAATCAAAAATTACTTTCATTTAGTAAAAGGTATATAAAACAATAAAATAGAAATAACTGCTTATCTGAGCTTTAAATTATTCAAATCCATTTAGAAATCCACATTAAACCAGTACATTCTATCCTATCAATCAGACTATTCATTTTCTACTACAATTAAAATCTCTCTATATAAACTATGTTTAGATTTAAATTTATCCTCGTACACATAGCCTAGTATACTAGCTAATTTATATATTTTAACTTTTTTGCTTTGCAAAATTAGATTCACATCTAAAATATAAAAGGGGCTGGATTTATGTCCCAGCCCCACTCTTTTTAAATGATATTCTAATATACTCTATAATATGCTTGGTTACCCCACCAAGCTTTTTTCGCAGATGCACGTGCTTGTTTTCCAGCAGTGGTATAGCCACTATCTGAACGATATTTGCCGATTGCTGTAGAATCATGACCATAACTATTATGTGTGTAATATGACCAAACATATGTTGAGCCTATTCCATGACTCCATTTTCCACCTTCTGCCCATTCGTAAGCATTTGCAATTGTAGTTGTTCCCATTCCTAGTAATAAAGTGGCAATAATTATTGTTCTAGCAACATACTTTTTCATGAAAACACCGTTTTTTAAAACGTTCTCTATCTATTAAAAAATAATATACAATAAAAATCCGCTAGCGTCAATAAATTTTCTGAATATTCTTACATTAATAAGCCTTTTCGTAATAATTATCATATTCTGAATATTCTATTGATTTAACTGTGATTTCGTGCTATGATTACGTCATTAAATCAATACGCTTTAGTTCGGTAGAGAGTGAAAGCGTTGATGGAAGTGAGGAACTATAAATGGAATACATCGAATACCAAGATAAAGTGCTTAAACGAAAAGATTTGGAACTCCGCTTTTTAAAATATTTCCAATCTCATCAATATGAAGTGATAGACCTGCATTTTATTGAACGTTTGAATTGGCAACAGTTGACGCAAGATGATTTAGAAAGTATGGGAACGCGCAGTATTTGGAAAAATGGTCAAAATTTCTTTGCGCTTCGTAATGACTGGACAGATCAACTTCAACATTATGTCAGAACGTATGCTTTAAATTTAAAACAAGCCGTATATGCAGGCCCTATCGCAAACAATGAACATATCAGCACAAACTTAGGTATTGAAGTATTTCATCCGACTTACCAAGAAATGTTGACGAGCTTTCAGTTAATGTTGGGATTTGTTCAAAAGGAAATGAAACGCGAGGTAGATTTTGCGGTGATTGGTCATTATCAACTGTTATCGTTGTTGCTTAGTGAAGAAGAACGCACACCAAAAATCTTACAATTGATTAATGAACGTAACCTTTCTGAACTTAATCAGCAGTTGCCTAAAGGTCATAAACTTTTAGGTTTATTGAAACAACCGACTCATTTGCAACTGGATTATATTCGAAATATTATCCCTAACGATCATCTGACATACTTATCTTTATTACGATGGTCAGAAGAATTGAAACGTGCAGGCATCCAAACGATTCACTTAGATGTAACAACAATGCCACCGAAAACTTACTATATCGGCAGCTTTATGCAGCTGTTTGAAAATAGCCAGTCTGAACCGATAATGTCAGGCGGTCATTACAGTGGAACAATCAATGGTTTCGGTTTTGGGATTCAATTAGATTAGGAGGAACAAATTATGTTAACGATTGCCCTCAGCAAAGGGAGATTACTCAAAGACTTCATCGCATTTTTAGAACGCAACAACAATCCTATATGGGCAGAAGCTTTACATCAACGTGAACGTAAGCTGCAGATTACCGTAAAAGATATTAAATTCATTTTAGTTAAAGGAACAGATGTCCCTACTTATGTTGAAGAAGGTATCGCAGATTTAGGGATTACCGGCAGTGATATCTTAAGTGAAAAGCCAAATCATAATGTGAATAACTATATCGATTTACCGTTCGGTCAATGCCACTTTTCTGTAGCAGCCAAACCTGGTGTGACAGATATAAATCGTGTTGCGACGACTTACGTTAATACTACACGCCAATATTTCAACCAACTCGGTCAAGATGTCAGCATCATTCCTTTATCTGGATCAGTGGAACTCGCAGCTGTCGTCAATATGGTTGATGCTATCGTGGATATCGTCCAAACAGGGACAACACTTAAATCTAACGGATTAGAAGAACGTGAACAAATTGGTAATGTAAATGCGAGATTAATTACCAATAAACATGCTTTCTTCAGTAAATCAGACGCTATTAATCAATTCATTACACAACTGGGGGTTTCTATACATGCTTAATAAAACTGAATTTTATGCGCGTTTCCAAAACGTTTCAGATATCGAACAATCATTAATCGACCAAGTCAACACAATCATTCAAAACGTCAAAAAGAATCAAGACAAAGCCTTATTTGACTATAATAAACAATTTGACGGTGTCGAACTTTCACAATTAGAAGTACCGCAAGCGGATATTGAAGCCAGCTTGACTCAAATCTCACCAGAATTACGTGAAGCTTTGACACAAAGCTTTGAAAATATCAAAGCATTCCAAGAACGTATCAAACATGAAGATGTCATCGGTGAATACACAAGCGAAATTTATAACCCGCTTGAAAGTGTCGGTATTTATGTTCCAGGCGGTAAAGCCGCTTATCCTTCGACTGTTTTAATGACTGCGACACTTGCTAAAGTTGCAGGGGTCAAAGAAATTATCGCAGTGACACCTCCACAAGCTGAAGGCATTAAACCAAGTATTCTAGCAGCTTGTAAAATTGCGGGTGTCGATCGTATTTTCCAAGTCGGCGGTGCACAAAGTATTGCGGCGTTAGCCTTTGGTACGGAAACTGTACCTAAAGTTGATAAGATCGTCGGACCAGGTAATCAGTTTGTTGCGTTAGCGAAACAATTACTTTATGGCTATGTCGGTATTGATCAAATCGCTGGACCAAGTGAGATTATGATTATCGCAGATGAAACATCTCGTCCTGAATTTATTGTTCAAGATATCTTAGCACAAGCTGAACACGATGAGCGTGCACGTACTTTTTTATTATCTACAAGTCAATCTTTATTAGAAGAAGTAGAAGCGTTATTACCAGAGGCTATCAACAACGCCCCAAGAAAAGCGATTATCGAACCAAGTGTACGAGACTTCCACTACCCTATTTTGACTGAAAGTATCGAAGATAATATAGAAATCGCAAACTATGTCGCACCTGAACATTTATCAATTCAAACAAAAGAACCTGACTATTACATCAACAAAATCAAATATGCTGGCGCAATGTTCTTAGGTTCTTATGCACCTGAAGCTTTAGGCGATTATAATGCAGGTCCAAGCCACGTCTTGCCTACTAACCAAACATCCCGCTTCACAAACGGTTTAACAGTCAATGACTTCCTCACAAGTCACTCTGTAATCCGTTACGACCAACATGCCTTCAACAACCTTGCAGAAGGCGCTATGACAATCGCCCATGAAGAAGGCTTATACCAACATGAAGCCTCAGTTAAAGTCAGAGTAGAACAGGAGGAATCATAATTGATTTATATTGATAAAAACGAAAGCCCGATTCCTGCACTTTCTAAATCAGAAATTGCAGAAGTCATTAATCATACAGATTTTCGCGTCTATCCAGAAACACAATATAATGATTTTCTTAAAGCATACGCGGATTTTTATAATTTAAATACCAATCAAGTTTTAGCTGCGAACGGATCTGATGAATGGATTCAAAAATGTATGTTAGCTCTGCCAGAAGGCCCAGTACTTACGTTAAGCCCAGATTTTGTTATGTATACCGAATTTGCGCGCCAAACTGAGCGTGACATTGAATATGTCTCATGCGACCAAGATTTCCGCTTCTCACTCGAAACGATTTTAAACCGTATTGATGACGTTCAACCTGCGTTCTTTATCATGAGCGTGCCACATAACCCAACAGGCGAACAATATCCTTTCAATTTCTTGAAAGCTATCAGCGACAAAATGAAAGCACTTGGCGGTTACTTTGTCATTGATGAAGCTTATATTGAATTTGGCGAACCGATTGAAGTAGCGTTAGAAGATCATATCATCGTCATGAAAACATTAAGTAAAGCCTTCGCGTTAGCTGGCTTACGTATCGGTGTCGTGATTTCAACACCAAAAACGATTCAATTATTAAATCGTTTCGCACACCCGTATCCGATGAGCACTTTATCTTTAACACTAGCGGAAACATTATTTAAAGATACTAAACGCGTTATGAATCTGATCGCAGAACAACGTTACTTATGTCATAAACTTAATGATATTTTCAAACCGTATCACAGCAATGATTTAAAAGTGATTCCATCTAAAGCAAACTTTGTCTTCACATATGGACCAAAAGCACGCAGTTTAGGTGAATACGTGATGGAACATGGTTTTAAACCACGTATTTATGATGAACCTGAATTAAATGAAGCTGTCCGTTATTCTATTGCGACAGATCAAGAACTCGATCAACTCTCACAAATCATCAAGGAATGGAGTGAACAAAATGACTTATCATAAAACACGCGCAACTAAAGAGACCTCTATAGAAGCAACGCTAGATTTTACCAATCAATCAGAAACATCGATTTCAACAGGGGTTGGCTTCTTAGACCATATGTTGACTTTGTTCAGCTTCCATAGCGGTATTGCCCTTCAGTTAAAAGTTGAGGGTGATACCTATGTTGATGATCATCACACAACAGAAGATATCGGAATTGTGTTAGGTCAATTATTATTAGAAGCTGTTCGTGATAAAACATCTTTTACACGATACGGTACTTTCTATATTCCAATGGATGAAACGTTAGCACGTGTCGTTACAGATATCAGTGGACGTCCTTTCTTATCATTTAATGCCGAATTCTCTAAAGAGAAAGTCGGTACATTCGATACAGAACTTGTCGAAGAATTCTTTAGAGCGCTTGTGATTAATGCCCGTTTGACAACACACATTGATTTAATCCGCGGCGGTAATACGCATCATGAAATTGAAGCGATTTTTAAAGCCTTTGCGCGCAGTTTAAAAATCGCACTTTCAGAAAGCGATACACAAGGTGTGCCTTCCTCTAAAGGAGTGATTGAATGATCGCGATTGTAGACTATGGTGTCGGAAATATCAAAAATGTTCAACGCGCGGTCAATCACTTAGGCTACGATGCACAACTGACAAGCGATTTTGACACAATTAAAGAAAGCTCGCATATTATCTTACCAGGTGTCGGTCATTTTAAAGATGCGATGACAGCACTCAAAGCTTCTGGCCTAAATAAGTTACTGATTGAGCTTCAAGACAAGAAACCGATGATCGGTATTTGTTTAGGTATGCAGCTGATGTTTGAACACAGTAATGAAGGCGATGTAGAGGGTTTAGGTATGATTCCTGGTCGTGTCGTGCCGATTGATACACCATACCCTGTACCGCACTTAGGTTGGAATAATTTAGAAAGTAAACACCCTCTTTTAGATAAAGACGTTTACTTTATTCACTCTTATTACGTTCAAACACCTGCACCGATTATTGCGACAGCGGAATATGGTCTGCCGATTACCGCCATTGTCCAAAAAGATAATAAAATCGGTATCCAATTTCATCCAGAAAAAAGCGGTGATTTCGGATTAGCTATTTTAGACCAAGCATTGAAAGGCGGTTTTATTCATGATTGAAGTATGGCCAGCAATTGATTTAATCGATTCACAAAGTGTGCGTTTAACTGAAGGTGACTATGAAACGAAAGAAGCGATGGCGAGAACTGCAGAAGAAGCCGTTCAATTCTATAGTCGTTATAAATGTGTGAAACGTATCCATGTTATCGATTTAATCGCTGCGAAAACTAAACAACCTGTTGAAGCGGATTATATTGAACAACTTGTTGGTTTAACAGATTTGCCAATTGAAGTTGGCGTCGGTATCCGTTCTACTGAAACGATTGAAGATTATTTCAATAAAGGTGTCGCTTATGTGATTGTCGGAACGAAAGGTATTCAAGATACCGCATGGCTTAAAACAGCTGCTGAACAGTTTCCAAATCGTATTTACCTATCTGTAGACGCTTATGTTGACGAAATCAAAGTTAACGGATGGTTAGAAGAAACAGGATTGAACTTATTTGAATTCGTTAAGACCATTGAACACTTACCGCTTGGTGGCTTGATTTATACAGATATTTCGAAAGACGGTAAATTAGAAGGACCGAACTTCGAATTAACGAAACAGCTTGCGCAAGCGACTGCCCTACCCGTCGTCGCATCTGGCGGAATCCGCAGTTCTGATGATTTGAAGCGTTTAGAAGCGGATGGTGTACATGCGGCCATCGTCGGCAAAGCTGCGAATACTGAAGCCTTTTGGGAGGGATTAGAATGATAAAAAAGCGTATCATCCCTTGTCTTGATGTCAAAGACGGTCGTGTCGTCAAAGGTGTGAAGTTTAAAGGGTTGCGTGATATCGGCGACCCTGTGGAAATGGCAGCGTACTATAACCAAGAACTAGCAGACGAACTTGTTTTCTTAGATATTTCACGTACTGAAAGTGGTCATCAAATGATGTTAGATATTATCGAAGAGACTGCTTCTAAACTGTTTATCCCATTAACCATCGGCGGCGGTATCAATTCTGTTGAAGATATCTCTATCTTGTTAAAACATGGTGCAGATAAAGTTTCATTAAACTCTAGCGCATTAAGAAATCCAGAATTAATTGCGGAGGCAAGTCAGAAATTCGGTACCCAATGTATTTGCGTCGCAATTGATGCGAAATGGGAAGAAGATAAACAAGATTGGTTCTGTTATACACATGGCGGTAAGCAACGTACAGATAAACGTACTTTAGACTGGGTTCAAGAAGTCGAAGCATTAGGTGCTGGTGAATTGCTTGTGACTAGTATGGATTACGATGGTGTCAAACAAGGTTTTGATCACCGCTTATTATCATTAATCAATGACCGTGTATCTATTCCGATTATCGCTTCAGGCGGTGGCGGCAATGCGCAACACTTTGCGGATTTATTTAAGGAAACTGATGTCTCAGCCGGCCTCGCTGCCAGCATTTTCCATGATAAAGAAACAACCGTCGGCGCTGTGAACGCATTTCTAAAAGAAGAAGGAGTTGAAGTCAGATGGCAATAACACCAGACTTTTCAAAAGGATTAGTACCCGCAATCTTACAACACTATCAAACTAAACAAGTGTTAATGCTGGGATATATGAATGAAGAAGCGTATCAAAAGACTTTAGAAGATAAAGTGTGTTGGTTTTATTCTCGAAGCAAAGAACGCCTATGGAAAAAAGGCGAGTCTTCTCACAACTACCAACATGTCGTTGATCTTAAATTAGATTGTGATCAAGATACAATATTAGTCTTCGTCAATCCAGATGGTCCAACTTGTCATACAGGTTCAACGAGTTGTTTCAATACAGAAACACCTTTCTTTATCGATAGTTTAGAAGACATTGTGCAATCACGCGCAAACAGCGATGATGACAAATCATATACACATTACTTATTGAATGAAGGTATTGAGAAAATCACGAAGAAATTCGGTGAAGAAGCATTTGAAGTTGTGATTGCTGCTATGAAGAATGACCAAAAAGAATTAGCTAATGAAACAGCTGACGTCTTATATCACCTCTTTGTGTTACTCCACGCTTGTGGTGTAACTGTAGATGATGTGAAACAAGTTTTACAAAGCAGACATCAAAAAAGCGGTAATTTCAAAGGTGAACGTAAATCTGTTCAAGACTGGTAAAAATTGTTTTAAATAAGCATTTAAAAAGCATGCGTTTGAGCTCAATCCAGAGCTTCAAACGCATGCTTTATTTATTGTAGTTATTTCTATGTTTAATGATGTTGAAAGTGATTTAAATTTCTACTAGGTTACTTTTTAACCAATTTGTACTTTTTCTTTTGGATAGTGATACAAGACAGGCTCTTTTCTGCCGCCAATCATTAAGATGAAGGAGATTAATCCAACCCGCCCGATAAACATCAAGACCATCAAGACCACTTTGGTGATATCTGTACCATCACTCGAGAGACCTAGCGATAACCCACAGGTTCCGAATGCAGACATGACTTCAAAGAAGACTTGTAGAATAGACATTTTACTGCCTTCTACTGCTTGAATAATCACAATTGATGTTAGTGATAAGATTGTTGCAACACTAAACACCATAAAGGTCTTTTGGATATCTGACGGCAAGATTTCTCTATTAAAGACTTTGATGGTAATACGTTCTGAATCCGTACGGAAATTTAAAATAAAGAGAATCAGAATCGCAAATGTCGTTGTTCGAATGCCCCCACCTACTGAACTTGGTGAAGATCCGATAAACATCAATGTCCCCATCAATGAGTTGGTCGCATCTGTAAATTGTGAGATGTCTACTGTCTGTAATCCGGCACTTCTGGTTGTAGTCGATTGGAACATGGCATAAAAGAGTGCTTTATGCCAACTGACGTCTTTCAACGTGTTGCCCATCTCTAAGATTAAAATCATCACTGTTCCGAATAAGAATAATGCGAAATACGTAATCGTTGTGATTTTCGCGAATAATGAGAAGCGGAAGTTCGGATTTCTATTACTGATATACGCTTTAATTTCTAATAGTACCGGGAACCCGATAGAACCCAGTGTAATCAAGAACATCACAATCGCTTGTACGAAATAATCATTCGTATAAGGAATCAATGAATTCCCTGTAATATCGAGTCCTGCGTTAGTTGTAGAGGCCACTGAAACGAAGAAGCCCTGCATTAACGCATATTGGATATCTGCGGTATCTCTATAGAAATAAAAGGCTAGTAATAGCGCACCGACAAGTTCAATTAATAAGACAGCTCTGACAATTTCAATAATCAATTGAACCGCACCGCTCATCGTATGGCGGTTATTATCCAACATAATCATCTGACGTTCACGTAAGCCGATATGTTTACCTAAAATGAGCCATAACACCGTACCTAATGCCATGACGCCGACACCGCCGATATTTAAAATAATCATAATGACAATTTGTCCGAAAGTCGAATATGTATCGGCAATCGTCACAGGTGTCAATCCAGTCACACTGATCCCTGATACAGCCACAAATAATGTATCAATGGGATCCACGTGCACACCAGGCTTATGCACGCCAGGTAAATTTAACATCAAAAATGCTGCGATAATCGCAATCAAATAGAATAAGACAATACCTTGTTGAGGACTGGATCTTTTAAATAACTGGTTAAAAATGGACAACTGTTTTCACCTCAACACTACTTCAATTTAATCGTTATACTTTTTAGTTTACCATTTCGATATATTTTTGCAGATAATGGTTTCAAATCTGCTTGGTGTTCAAAGACAATCTGTCTATATCTTAAATTATCTTCAATTTTTTTACCATCTAATTCTACAATAATATCCCCTGTTTTTAAACCTGCTTTTTCACCTGGTGAGTTATGATTTACTTCTCTGACTACAGTACCCTGTTGTAAATCTTTAGGAACTTTGAATTGATCACGTTCTTGATCTGATAAATCAGCGACATTCGATAAAGCAACACCTGTATTCGGATAATCAATTTTACCTTTATCTTCTAATTGTTTTGCGAGTGTCACAGCTTTATTGACTGGAATCGCAAAGGCCATGCCTTCTACTGCCGGCATATCAATTTTTAAAGAGACGATACCGACTAATTTACCGTTTTGATCAACTACTGCACCGCCTGAGTTACCAGGGTTGACAGGTGCATCAATTTGAAAGGCTTTTGTCAGTACATCATAGTGGTTGTCTTTATCGATATCTACAGGTACATTACGATTTAAACCTGAAACGACACCATTTGAAATACTGCCTTTAAAGTCAGCTCCTAACGGATTTCCTACTGTAATAACAGGTTCTGCTAATTGAAGCTGTTTAGAATCGCCAATACGTATAGCTTTGACATCACTATCTTTTTCAACGTTTGCTTTCACAACTGCTACATCTGAATATTTATCTTTACCGATGACTTTCCCTGTTGTTTCTTTGTTGTCATCGTATAAAATACGTTGAGTTTTTTTATCGCCGACTACATGACTATTCGTCAATATAAAAATGGAGTCGTCTACTTTTTTGTAGACGACACCTGAACCAATTTCATTATCAGAATTTGCGGTTTCTTTATCAATTGAGCTTTTATTTTTTGTTTTGTTCTCAACTGTTACGACTGAATGAATCGAACTTTTTGCTGCTTTCATCATAGCTGTCTCTTGTTTATCGCCACTGCCATCAAACGTTGCGACATCACCGGCACTTCCATTATCACTTCTTAGATTATGGAATATCGCAAAGAGTAATAGCAATAAAATAATTACGCCGACCGCAATTGCGATTTTAGCCCAATGTTTTTCAAAGAATGCTTTGGCCTGATTGCTTTGTGTACTGCGTTTTGCAGGTTCGCCATCTTTATGAGGCGGTTTTGTTTCTGATTCTGTCTCTGTTGGTTCTTCTGATGTTGCGTGCTCATGAATTTTTATGTCATCGTCTACTGTGACTGATGAAACATTTGAAACAGTTTTTTCATTCTTCACTGTTTCTTTTTTCGCACCTGCAGTGGATGTTGATGGCTGTTCTTTATGTAAGGATTCATCTTTTGATGATGTTTCTGCCTTCGGTGTCTCTGTTTGTTCATTTTCTACTTCAGGCTCACGTTTACCTTGCGCAATTTCTTGTTGATGTTGAATTTCTTCTTGTGTCAATTTTTCAATACGTGCTTTTCTTAAGTTGTCTTTCACACGTTCTTCATTGTTTTTAGCTTGCATTGCTGCTTTTTCTTTTTCTTGTGCTTGTTGCTCTTTTTCTTGTTCAACACGTTGTTCTCGTTCTTCATTATGGAAAAACTCTCGACGTTTTCGTTTATAATGACTTTTCGGTATAACTTGTTTTTCATCTGGTTGACGCTTTCCATTATCTTCTGCCATCATAACGCCCTCCTCTACTACAATCTTTCTTATCTATTATGACACAATCTATTGTAATTTTCTTGTAAACTTAGTGCTTTCACTAAAAATTTTAGAGGATTTTTTCTTCTACTTCAATCTGAAGATAAAACGAAAACCGTCTATCTTTTGAATCAATAAAGATAAACGGTTTGTCATTGCATATTGTATTATGAATTTGATTGTTCTTTTGCTTTCTTTTTGTTGTGGCGTAAAGATGATAACCAACCAAAGATAACAAGTCCAATCATGACACCCCAGAAAATGATTTGCCATAATGTTGAATGTGGGAAATGTTCTGGAATTAAATGAACTTGTGGATGTGCAAGAACAAGTACCACTAATTTGATACCAACCCATCCGACAATCGCAAAGGCTGCACCTTCAAGACCAGGATATTTATTTAATAGTTCTACGAACCAAGTTGCCGCAAAACGCATTAAGATAACACCGATCATACCACCCATGAACATTACTGCAAATTGACCTAAGTCCATACCGCCGAAATGAATACCAACTGGTTTCAACGTGAAGGCAATAGCCATTGCTGCAAGCATTGAGTCAATCGCAAAGGCAATATCCGCAAATTCGACTTTCGCAACAGTACTCCAAAAGGCTTTCGGGCTGACTTTCTTTTCAGTTCCGTGCTCATCATAGTGATGATCATCACCTTCTGGTTGTTCAGGTCCATGACCTTTGGATTTGTAGAATTGATATAAATTCCGTCCTGACATATATAGTAAATAAACGGCACCAGCTGCTTGGATAAACCAGAAGTTTACTAAGTAACTGATTAGGAATAATGATAAGAATCTAAAGATAAAGGCTCCTAATAAACCGTAAAATAGTGCTTTCTTTCTTTGCTCAGGCGGTAAATGTCTTACCATTACTGCCATAACCACTGCGTTATCCGCAGCAAGTAATCCTTCTAAAAATACGAGTACGAGCAATACCCATCCGTAGGATAAAATTAAACTCGGATCCATTCAATGACCACTCCTTCAAAATAATTCAATCGTCTGGCTAAAAAACGTGGACAAAATAAAAGAGACCTATGCTAAATAAATAGCAAAGGTCTCACTTGAATCCATAGCTGTTTGTACGGACTCCATTTTACCGGAAATGTCTATGCATTTCGTAATGACGATAAGAATGTTGAAGCGGAATTGAATCCAACTTCGTAAGTTACTCCCCTCTGACATGACTGTCATAGGTATTCATTTATTTAAAATAATTATACCCCATTGGATACCTATAATAAACTATAAAGTTTAATTTCAGGGAATTTTTCTTCAAACCAACGCGTCGCAAATTCATTTTCAAACAAGAATACTTTTTGTTCATAGCGGTCTTGTACTAAGATAGAACGCGCTGTACTCATCTTATCTTGGATATCTTCTTCATTTTCAACCCAACGTGCAATCTTGCGGCCAACGGGTTCCATAATCACATCGACATTATATTCATTATTCATACGGTGTTCGAAAACTTCGAATTGCAGTTGCCCTACAGCACCTAAAATAATTTGGTTGGTATGCAATGTTTTGTAGTATTGGATGGCACCTTCTTGTACCAATTGTTCAATACCTTTATGGAAGTGTTTTTGCTTCATTACGTTTTTCGGTGATACTTTCATAAAGAGTTCGGGTGTAAACTGTGGCAGATCTTCAAAACTGAATTTTTGGTTGCCACCGACTAATGTATCGCCGATTTGGTAATTACCTGTATCATATAAACCGATAATATCTCCCGCAACTGCATGGTTGATTGTTTCTTTATCATCCGCCATAAATGATGTTGAACGTGTTACTTTTTGTTTTTTATTTGTACGTTGTAGCTTCACGTCCATACCACGCTCAAATGCGCCACTGACAATACGCATAAATGCGATTCTGTCACGGTGTTTAGGATCCATGTTAGCTTGGATTTTAAAGATAAATCCTGAGAAGTCAGGCGCAAATGGACTCACTTCTTCTTCGTCTTTTGTTAAACGGCCATTAGGCATCGGTGCATGGTCTACATAAGCATTTAAGAAGCTTTGTACACCGAAGTTTGCTAATGCTGAACCGAAGAATACAGGTGTTAATTCACCTGCTAACATCATTTCGTTATCGAATTCTTCGCCCGCTTCTTCCACCAACATAAACTCTTCAATTGCTTGTGCGAAGGTACTATCGTTTGTAATTGGATGTTCTTCTTCAATTTCATAGTCTTCATTGATATGCAATAAGTGTTCTTCATCTCTGAATGGTTCAATCGTACGATCTTCACGATCGATAATACCGAAGAAGTTTTGACCCATACCTACAGGCCAGTTCATCGGATACGTTTTAATATTCAAAGTTTCTTCAATTTCATCTAACAACTCGAAAGGTTCTTTACCAACACGATCCAGTTTGTTGATGAAAGTGAAGATAGGAATACCACGCATTTTACATACTTTGAAGAGTTTTAATGTTTGAGGCTCAATCCCTTTGGCACAGTCAATTACCATCACAGCACTATCGACTGCCATTAACGTACGATACGTATCTTCCGAGAAGTCTTCATGCCCCGGTGTATCTAAAATATTAATATTAAAATCATCATAGTTGAACTGCATCACAGAACTTGTTACTGAGATACCACGTTCTTGTTCCACTTTCATCCAGTCACTTGTTGCGAATTTCCCAGATTTCTTCCCTTTAACCGTCCCTGCTTCACGAATGGCACCGCCAAATAACAACAGTTTTTCAGTTAAAGTGGTTTTCCCGGCATCCGGGTGAGAAATAATCGCAAAGGTTTTTCTGGATTCAATTTCATCCTTTATACTCATCTTTCGTCTCCTTTATCAAATAGAATTAAAGTCAGTTCGTGCGCTAAGCTTTCCGCTTCAGCTTCATCCATTAAGTTAAATAGTTCCATTACTAAGTCTTCTTCTACATCTTCTGCTGACTCCTTTTTATCTATCAACGCAGACCAACTCATATCAGGAACCGCAATGAGCTGGTTCTGCATTGTTTCATCTGTATAACTATAGACGATTGCACCTTCTATCGTTTGAAGTGTCCTAATCTTCAGAAGGGCCACCTCCAAATTTCTTGTAAGCCGCTTCTAAACCAATCAAATCATCACGATGTGGTACTTTAACATGACCTGGCATAATTTGATAAGGCTCACGTCCTTTTGAAGCTAATACAACAGTATCGCCTGGTTCTGCAACTTCAATCGCATGACGAATTCCTTCAGCACGATCCGTAAACTCTACATAATTGTCATGTGTCGCACCTTTAGCTAATTCATGTGTTAACATTTTCGGATCATCATTCGCTGGATTATCCGGCGTAAAGATAACATAATCTGCACGACTTGCTTGTCTGCCCATTTCTGGTGTTTTCGTTAAATCGCGTTCTCCTGCCATACCGACAAGTAAAATGAATTTTTGTTTCACAAACGGTTTAACCGCATCAATCAGCTTTTCAATACCATCTGTCGTATGGGCATAATCAATGATTAAATCAATTGGTAGTGAACGATCTAACACTTCTAAACGGCCTTCAACCGGTTCTAATTGGCTGACTACGTCCACGATGTCTTGCATTGGTGTACCTTTACTCCAAACTGCCGTCATCGCTGCCATAATATTTGAAATGTTGAATTGACCGACATAAGGTGAATCCACGTGGAATGTACCGTCTGGTGTCACAAAATCAAATGAAGCACCTGTTAATGATTCTTTGATATTTTCAGCTTGGAATTGTGCTTTATTATGAATACCATACGTAAATACCTCGTATGGTGTTACGGTTTTCAAGTATTCAGAGAATGCATCATCTTGGTTGACGATTGCATATTTTTCTTTACTTAAATCCTCACCTAATTGGCTGAATAAGAGTGACTTCGCGTGACCATATGCTTCCATAGTGCCATGAAAGTCTAAATGGTCTTGTGTTAAGTTTGAAAAAACAGCAACATCAAATTCAACACCGCTTAAACGACCTAAAGCTAAACCATGACTTGATACTTCTAATGTCATGGCTTCAGCACCCGCATCTACTGCTTCATGTACTTTCTTCGTCAATGTCACAGTTTCTGGTGTTGTATTTTCACCTTTTGTGACTGTTTCATTGATTTGGAATCCATTTGTGCCTAAGTAAGCACTGCCTTTTCCTAATTTACGATGAATTAGGTGAATCATCGTTGCAATAGATGTTTTACCATTCGTACCAGTCACACCATACGTTACCAATTTTTCGCTCGGATATTGATATAATTTATGTACAATCAAACTTGCGACACGTCTTGTATTCGGCACAATCACTTGTGTCACATCGCCTGTTAATTGTTGTTCACGTTCTACTACAATCACTTTGCAGCCTTGTTCAACTACATTTTGGCAAAATTTATGGCTGTCTACTGTATAGCCTTTTGAAGCTACAAAAATACTGCCTGCTTTTGCAGTACGAGAATCTGTTGTTACATCATCTACTTCTCTATCTAAACTGCCAAGTACTTGTTTCGATTTTATCTTTTCGAACAATTCGTTCGCTTTCACATCGATCGCCCCTTCTTTTCCAATACTACTATATTATACATTTTTTCTTTAGAAATCTAGATGCGTGAGTTCATTTTCTATTGTACATTTTTCTACGTTATTAATATATCGATTACGCTGTCAATTACATATTAAATTCAAATACTTCCTATATAAGAGAAGCACAATTTACAAATCACGAATCTCTTTTTCATTGAACCAAATGTTAAGAAAGTATGAAAATATTTTTATACTCTGTGAATAAGTGTTATAATTCAGTGATGTTAGCGTCAATATTATTTAATCTGGCTGCAACATACGTTACACTGTAGACAAAGCAATATATTCTATATATTAGCTTCACATAGACAACATTAAATCTACTAACTGGAGGGTGGCTGGTTTCATGGTTACTCAAAATAAGAAGATATTGATAATTACAGGTTCTTTCGGGAACGGCCATTTGCAAGTGACGAACAGCGTTGTGAATCAATTAAATGAAATGAATCTTAAACACTTATCTGTGATTGAACATGATTTATTTTTAGAAGCACATCCCATCTTAACATCCATTTGCAAAAAGTATTATATCAATAGTTTTAAATATTTCAGAAATTCATACAAACGCTTTTACTATAGCCGCCCAAAAGACATTGATAAATGTTTTTACAAATATTACGGTTTAAACAAATTGATCAATTTGTTGATTAAAGAAAAACCTGATTTGATTTTACTGACATTCCCAACGCCGGTCATGTCTGTTTTAACAGAACAATTTAATATGAATATCCCGATTGCGACGGTAATGACAGATTATCGCTTACATAAAAACTGGGTAACGCCCCACTCTTCACGTTACTATGTCGCTACAGAAGACTTAAAACAAGAATTTAAAGATATCGGCGTACCACAAGATATTATAAAAGTTACAGGTATTCCAATTTCATCACAATTTGAAGAAGACATTGATAAAGACGCTTGGATGCGTCAAAATCGCTTAGATCCTAACCGTCCTACTATTTTAATGTCTGCGGGTGCATTTGGTGTATCTAAAGGCTTTGAATCAATGATTGCCGATATTTTAGAACGTACGCCAGAAACACAAGTTGTAATGGTATGCGGACGCAATAAAGAATTAAAACGTAATTTAAAGCATCAATTTAAAGGCAATCATAATGTGTTGATTTTAGGTTATACACATCATATGAACGAATGGATGGCAGCCTCTAACCTTATGATTACTAAGCCTGGCGGTATTACGATATCAGAAGCGCTTGCACGTAAAGTGCCGATGATTTTCTTAGATCCAGCACCAGGTCAAGAGTTAGAAAATGCACTTTACTTTGAGTCTAAAGGCATGGGTAAAGTGGCGGACACAACAGAAGAAGCAATTGCTTTAATTACAGATTTAACACAAGATGAAAAAGAACTAGATACAATGGTTGCTCGTATGCAAGACTTAAAAGTCAAATACCCTACCTATAAATTATGCCGAGACTTACTTCATCTCTTAGATGAATCTTCACAAACAGAAGAAATTTATGGAAAGGTACCATTATATGCAAAGCTCTTCCTCAAGTAAATACAACGCAAACTATAAACGTAATTTCATAATTATGTTGTTTATATTGTTCTTTATGGAATTCGCACGAGGCATGTTTGTCTTAGGTTACCTTCCGTTCTTACCTACTGTTTCTTCAGTAGCTGTCGGTGTAACCTCAGCTGCAGTTTCCATTCATTATATTTCTGATGCCGCAACAAACTTTGTTGTCGGCTTCTTATTAAAACGATTCGGTGCGAAACCAGTATTGACACTCGGCTTTTTACTGGCTTTCGGCAGTTTGTTTTTAGTGATTTGGTTCCCTTATAATGCCATTATTTTAATTATGAGTTCCATCTTACTAGGTGTCGCTTCAAGCCCAATTTGGGTCATTATGCTATCTAGTGTACGTGATGAATCTCGTGGTAAACAAATGGGCCATGTTTATTTCGCATGGCTATTTGGTTTATTAGCAGGTATGATTGGCATGCTGCTGATTGTTAAAGTACATCCAACACACTTTACGTTCTTAATGGCACTCGTTGTGTTAGTAGCTTGGATACTTTATTACTTTGTTAAAATCCGTCTCACTAACTACAAAACACGTCGTTTAAAAGAACAACTTGCGCAAATTAAACGTGTGGCACATTCAAATGGTGTCCTATTTCCAGGTATTATCTTACAAGGTGCTTCAATCAGTGCACTTGTACCGATTTTACCGACTTACGCAACAAAAGTGGTAAAAGTTAGTATGGTTGAATATACGGCAGCTTTGATTATTGGTGGTGTCGGTTGCGCTATATCCATGCTATTCTTATCAAAAATCATCGATCATCATGGTAATAAATTTATGTTCAGTGCGATTTTTACAGGCTTTGTATTATATACACTTGCCATATTTAGTCTTTCACTCATTACACAGATCTACCTTGTGTGGGGTGTCGCACTGTTTATTGGTTTAATGTATGGCTTTTTATTACCAGCTTGGAATACGTTCATGGCTAAGTTCATTAAGCAAGATGAACAAGAAGAAACTTGGGGTGTCTTTAACAGCATCCAAGGCGTCGGTGCTATGATTGGCCCACTTATCGGTGGAATGCTTTATCAATTTACGAATAACTTGAATATGACGTTCTACTTCTCAGGAGGCGTCTTCGTCTTCTTAGCCATTTTCTATGGGATTTATTTCCTGCGTATTCAAAAACAACAACCAACAAAATAATGTAAGTTGTCATAAAAAGGCAGCCGATTCTATGTCTGAATCGGCTGCCTTTTTGTATATGTATTTAAAAGTAAGAGGTTAAGACATTGAAAATAGATAGTAACATCTACACTATCGAGCCCTCAATATCACAATGTCTCAGCCTCGTACTTTTTATCACTGAAATGCTGTGAGATCTTTCATACACTTCATAGCTTATTTGAAACTGAATGTGTCGATTGTTTCCCATTTGTCAGCTTCATTATTATATTTCAATAATGTCAACTCACTAATTGTTTCTTCGTAATCAATACCAGCCAGTTTAACTTGTCCAAAGATATCTTCGAATTCTTGGCTTGTTAAACCTTGAGCAATTGTAAAATGCGGAACAAATGAATGTTCTGGTTGGCCGTAAAAATCACCATTATTGAAGCGATTATCTAATTCTTCTAATTCAGGTGTTTTTTCAACTTTAAAATAAATCACATTATTTACAGGTGCGAAATTTGATGCTTTCGTTGCATGAATGTGAAGTGGCGCAATGCCTTCTATACGTGATTGAATATCTTCTTTCACGCTGTCAAAATCATTATCTTCAACCTCAAATGAATCTTTGATTGTAATATGAGGTGGGATTTGCGCATAGCGTTCATCATAACGTTTACGATATGCATCAATTTTTTCACGGAATGTTTTTGATGGAATTAATGCTAACCCTAAAATCATTTGAATTCCTCCTTAGATTGAACTATATGGCCATTATAGCAAACATTCTATGAAATCGTTACCAAAAACTGTGACTTTACAGAATTTACTGAATGGTTTACTCTGCTAAAAAGTATAAAAGTAAGGGTTCCATTAGCTTTCTCCAGTACTTCCAACGATGTCCCCCATCAAATTCTTCATAATAATGTGTAACATTAAACTTCTCTAACAAGTCTTTTAATTCACGATTTGGTGTTAAGAAATCCGCACGTTCACCTGTAGTCGGCAACGCAAAGTCAATTTCTTCTTTACCAACCGCTTGCCATATATCTAACTGATCAATAAACTGACAACGATTTGCGAGTAAATCGACGACTTCATTAAACATCGGACTGAACATACCGACTTGATTAAATAAGCGCGGATATGAAAGTGCCGTCATTAACGCGATTGATCCTGCTAAACTGTCACCTAACAACACACGTCCATTCGCTACTTTAAATGTCGGAAATGTTTTATCGATATACGGTAACAACTCTTGTCCCATTGCTTTGACAGTTAAAGGTGCACGGCTGCCATTCGGTGAAAATTCTTCTCTCCGCTTATCCACGGTTTCATAATGGAAACCAATGAAAATGGCGCGTTCTACTTGTTCATCTTCTCTTAAGCGTTCATAGACGCGATGAATTTGTCCGAAACGAAAGAAGTCTAAACCATCAAAACAAAACACTAATTTATATTTAAATAATGGTGAATAATTTTTAGGTAAGTAGATAGATAACGTAATATCACGTTCTAAAATGTCACTATGAAATTGTGTTTGAGTCACAACACCTGGTTCTAGTTCACTCACAATACTCTCTCCTTATTGTTAAATTTAACTCTAGTTTAACAATTTTTATGCGCATTGGGTAATAAGCTAGATATTAACTAGCTTTATTGTGCCATTCCGATTAATCCTATAAGTATTTATTTGTAAAGTTTAATGTTTATTTTCATTAAAAGTGTTGCATGGAACTTTTATTCAAAGTATAATTGAAAAAAATCAATGTCACTGATGCATGTCGAAACACATACAGTAGCGGAACATAATACGCTTATTTTTTAGGGGTAAAATGTAAGCGTTTTCTTTTTTCGCTTTATTAAGGGGGAAATCATTATGCTAGAAAGTTTTGTAGCTTGGTTTAATGAAATTGTGTGGAGTAAACCGCTTGTTTATGGTCTATTGATTACGGGGATTTTATTTTCTTTGATGATGAAATTCTTTCAAGTCAGGCATTTTAAAGAGATGATTCGTTTAATGTTCCACGGTGAAAAATCACCGACTGGAATCTCAAGTTTCCAAGCGATTGCACTCTCTTTAGCTGGACGTGTCGGTACGGGGAATATCGTCGGCGTTTCTACAGCTATCTTTATTGGGGGTCCGGGTGCAGTCTTTTGGATGTGGGTAACCGCATTTTTAGGTGCCAGCAGTGCATTTATCGAATCAACATTAGGTCAAATCTTCAAACGAGAAGAAAAAGGTGAATATCGAGGTGGTCCCGCCTACTACATTGAATATGGGATTAAAGGACGTCTAGGTAAAATTTACGGTTTAGTCTTTGCGATTGTAACGGTTATTTCAGTAGGCTTGTTATTACCAGGGGTACAATCTAACGCAATCGCAAGTTCAATGAACAACGCGTTCCAAATTCCAAACTGGATTGTCGCAGTTACAATTGCGGTCATTTTAGGTCTGATTATTTTCGGCGGTGTTAAATGGATCGCTAATGTTGCGACAGCAGTCGTACCATTCATGGCTATTCTTTATATTTTAATGGCAGTCTTTATTATTATTATCAATATCCAAGCCGTACCTGCTTTATTTGGATTAATCTTTAAATCAGCATTCGGTATGCAAGCAGCGTTTGGTGGTATCTTCGGTGCCATGATTGAAATCGGTGTAAAGCGTGGTTTGTATTCAAACGAAGCTGGACAAGGGACAGGACCACACGCCGCTTCTGCAGCTGAAGTCTCTCACCCAGCCAAACAAGGTTTAGTTCAATCATTCTCAGTATATGTCGATACATTATTCGTATGTACAGCAACAGCATTAATCATCTTAATTTCAGGCACATATAATACAACAAACGGCAATTTAAAGCCAGGTGGTATTCCGGAATTAATCAAAGATAATGGTATCTATGTTCAAAATGCTGACGGTACGAAAGATTACTCAGGTACAGCAATGTACGCACAAGCAGGTATCGATAAAGCCTTACAAGGCGGCAGCTATCACTTTGATCCTGCTTTCTCTGGTATCGGTTCATACTTTATTGCGATTGCATTATTCTTCTTCGCTTTCACAACAATACTCGCATATTACTACATCGCAGAGACAAATATTGCGTATATGACAAGAAACAGTTCAGTCTTTACGACAAAAATTTGGTTCACAGTTGCACGTTTTGCGTTAATTTTCGCAGCTTTCTATGGTTCAATTAAAACAGCTGATGTTGCTTGGAGTATGGGTGACTTAGGTGTAGGTATGATGGCATGGCTTAATATTATTGCGATTTGGATACTCCATCGCCCTGCGGTTGACGCTTTAAAAGATTACGAGTTCCAAATGAAACAAAAAGGTTCTGGTAACTTCGCGATTTACAAACCAGATCCAAACAAATTGCCAACTGCGACATTCTGGCTTGAAGACTATCCGAAACGTTTAAAGGATGCACATTTCAATGAAGATGAAGCAGTTGCCAAAGAAAAAGGTGCTAAAAATAAAAAGCTCCCACCACAAAATAACTTGGAAGAAGTTTAAAATGAGATAGACATAAACAATTGAAATAGATTAAAAAGAGGAAGCGTATACCGTTTCCTCTTTTGTATTTCATAGAAATAATCATAAATTTTCTCAGGAAATAATCTACATTTCTACAGAAATATGACTTTTTCAATAACTTAATTTAGTCTATAATGGTTTATAAGTCTATTTCTTTAGGAGGACATCATCAATGCTAAATAAGGTGTGGTTCCGAACGGGAATCATGTTATTGATATTATTTCTATTAATCAGATTGATTATGGAAGTACATGTTATCTTTAAACCGCTGATTATCATTATTCAATCAGTCATTTTACCATTTATCTTAAGCGGTTTTTTATTTTATGTCTTTTTACCGCTTCAAAAGTTTTTAGAAAAACGCAAAGTTCCGCGTTGGGGCAGTATTTCGATTATCTTTGTGATTTTAATCGGCTTAACTGCAACTGCAATTACAGTCGTTGCGCCACTCATCGCTAACCAAATTAACGGGTTGATTAAACAAGCACCGCAACTTCAAAAAGAAGTTCAAGGAATCATACAATATACACTAGACCAAATGGATAAACTTCCTAATGATGTAACAGATCGCATCAATAAAGTTGTAAAATCATTCGGAGATAATGTGACAAATATCCTATCTAATTCGATTGCGATTGTCTCTCAAATTATCTCTACACTATTCTTACTGATTATGGTGCCATTCTTCTTAATTTACATGTTGAAAGACCACGAGAAGTTCATTCCTTCAGTGGCTAAATTATTCAATGGTGACCGTAAAGTATTTGTAACTAACTTATTAAAAGATGTGAACTATACATTACAATCATACATTCAAGGCCAAGTCACAGTGAGTGTGATTTTAGGAATTATTCTTTACATTGGTTATACAATTATCGGTTTAGAATATACACTTTTACTTGTGTTATTCGCTGGTGTCGCAAACATGATTCCATTCTTAGGACCGTGGATGTCCTTCTTACCTGCCGCAATCATCGGAATTATTCAAAGTCCGACAGCATTTATTTGGGTCTGTGTGGTAACACTCGTTGCCCAACAATTAGAAGGTAATGTCATTACACCGAATGTTATGGGTAAATCACTTAACATTCACCCGCTTACGATTATCATTGTTATCTTAGCGGCTGGTAACCTAGGCGGATTTGTTTTAATTTTAGTTGCGGTTCCATTATACGCAGTGATTAAAACAGTCGTCCGTAATATCTTTGTTTACCGTCAAGATATTATGCGGAAAGCACAAAGTGAAGTTAAAGATTAACGAGTATTATAAAAGCGTTCAACTCTCTAAAATGAAGTTGAACGCTTTTTACATTGATAAGACTTATTTACTTTTAGATTATGCTTGATTCGCGCGCATCGCTTTTCTGCCTTTCAATGGCATATTTCTAAGCGATAACATCATCACAAGTGAAATCATATAAAGACAGGCAAGGAAAATCATTGTTGTACTCATGCCGTAATGATCCATTAAATACCCTATCGCAATCGGTGATAAGCCACCTAATGCACGTCCAATATTGAAGACGACATTATTCGCTGTACTACGAATATGTGTTGGATAGTAACTACTGATAACTGCTCCATAGCCTGCGAACATACCGTTAACGAAGAAGCCGACAAAGGCCCCACCGATCAGTAATGCGACTGCACTTTGCGCAAAGACATAAATAAAGACAGATGCAGCTGATGCGATAAGGAAAATCGTATAAGAAAGTTTGGCACCGAAGCGATCTAATATTTGTCCGAACGCAAACATACCTAAACTCATACCAACAATCGTACTGATGGTCCAAAGTGATGAGTTAGAAACACTTAAGCCATGTTGTTTTTGAAGAATTGACGGCAACCAGTTCATTAAACCAAAATACCCAGCAACTTGTACACTCGACATAATCGTTAATGCGATTGTCGTATGTGCCATATGTTTCGTGTTAAATAATAAACCGATTGGCGATTGATTTTTCTTTTCTAACGTACGATTTGCTTTTGCTTGTTTCCATGATTCTGTTTCATCTAAATTACGACGAATGTAGAATGCTAAAATCACAGGTACCACACCGATTAAAAAGAGCGCGCGCCAACCGAGATGCGGTAAAATTGCGGCAGCTAACAGCGCAGCAATCAATGCGCCGATTTGACCTCCGATTGCGACCACTGAAGAAACACGGCCTAGACGTTGTTTCTTAAACACTTCAGCCACTAACGCCATCCCGATACCGAATTCTCCACCGCCGCCCATACCGGCAATGAATCTTAAAATATAGACCATATAAATATTAGAAGAGACTGAAAGTAATGCGGTTGCTATCGCAAAAATAAATATCGTGTATGTAAAGATACGAATACGACCATACTTGTCTGCAAGCACGCCAAAAATAATACCTCCGAACAACATACCGAAGTTCGTAATCGAAGCGATTAAACCGGCTTCTGCAGAACTGATATGGAACTCATTAATAATACTTGATAGCGCAAAGGCTAAAAACATAATGTCCATATTCTCTAGCCCGAATCCAAGCATTGAAGAAGCTAGAATTTTATTTGAATACGACTTATCTTGTTGATGAATCTTTTCTGTCATCCTTGTCCACCCACTTTTGATTTTATTCCCGTAACTATCATACACTTCATTTAAAGAATTGAATAGCCGAATTAAAAAAATAGCCCACTATTTTAGTCTTGGACTATCATAGTGGGCTATGCTGAGTATGATTATTTAATTACGTGGAAACCAGCGTCAACGTGGATGTTTTCTCCTGTTACACCACTTGATAAATCACTTAATAAGAAAGCAGCTGTTTTGCCGACTTCTTCTTTATCAACATTACGTTTTAATGGTGCACGTTCTTCAACTTCTTTTAAGATTGTGTTGAAACCGCCAACACCTTTCGCACTTAATGTACGAATTGGACCTGCAGAAACAGCATTAACACGGATATTGTCTTGACCTAAGTCTAATGCTAAATAACGCACGTTTGCTTCTAAGCTGGCTTTCGCAACACCCATTACGTTGTAGTTAGGTACTGCGTATTCTCCGCCTAAGTAAGTTGTAGTAACAATGCTGCCGCCTTCAGGCATTAATTTTTTCGCTTCTCTTGAAACGATTGTTAATGAATAAGAACTGATGTCTTGCGCAAGTAAGAAACCTTCTCTTGAAGTTTCTGAGAAACGACCGCGTAAGTCTTCAACATTCGCAAATGCGATAGAATGGAAGACACCATCAATTTGGCCTACATCTTCACCGATTTTTTTGAATCCATCGATTACTTCTTCATCACTTTGAACATCAATTTGGTACGTAAGATGTTCTTTTTGATTTAATTGATCAACAAGTTTATCTAATTCTTTCTTACTACGTTCTTTACGGTATGTAAAGACTAGTTTTGCTCCTAATTCATCTAAAGCTTGGGCTACCCCAAAAGCAATACTGCGTTTATTCGCAATTCCCATAATAACGTATGTTTTTCCTTCTAAACTAAACATGAAAACGCTCCTTTTACTCAATTAATGATTCAAATTTTGATTATTAGTATTATAACATTTTTTGTTCTAATAGACTTGTTTCAACCATTATCTATGGTATGCATCGTAGAAATAAAAAACGAAAGCCTAACATCTCATTAGACTTTCGTTTTAAGTTTAAATTGAACCGAGTGAATAATATTCTAAATCACGTTTCAATTCATCTACATATTCTTTCGAACCTGTCACAATCAAGCGGTCACCGTAACGTAACATCGTATCACCATGCGGTACAATCGATTCATTATCACGTACAATACGTACGAAGATAATATCGCCGTCGAATGGGAAGTTACGTAATTGAATGTTGTCGAATTTATAGTTAAGCATTTTAATTTCATATAATGATGTTTCAACGTTGCTTAATAAGTTCAACATGTTCGGTGTTTCAATTAAACCTGTCAGCAAGATCTTATTACTTAAGAAACTACTGAAGATTTCAACACCTGATTGGCGTAATTCAGCTTCAGTTTCTCCGCCCTCTTCAAAACGGCAGATGACACGGTTTACTCCGTGTTCTTTAGCCATTTGTGCGACTTTATAGTTTAATTCATCTTCGTTGGTTGAACACACTATAATATCACTATCAAAGAGTCCAAGCTTTTCAAGTATCGCTTCATCATAATCTGCAATTTCAACAGTAGTAATATCATTTGATAAATTACGCTTATCACTTAAATCTTTACGATAATATAACGTAATCGCGTATAAATCAGACATCAAGTTCTGCGCTATCGGAATCGTTAATTGGTTCTTACCAATCAGACTGACGTTAATACGACGTGTCGCTTCTGTCGGCATTGGGAATGTCTTCTTAAAGACAATCGGAACAAATACACACGTAATGACAGCACTCAGGATTAAGATCCCAGAGATTTCTGGTGTAATCGTATGAAGTTGTTCAGCAATTTTAGCTGCTGCGATTACTAACGATAACGTAGATGTCAGTAAAAAGGCAGAAGACAATGTGGTTTTTTGATCAAACCAAGGTCTTATCGCGTATACAGGAATAATCTTAGATACTAAGAATGCGATGATCAGCACTGGAATAATGATTAAAATTGATGGTTCTTTAATCAGTGAAGGGATATTTAAATCCACACCGACCATAATGAAGAAGATCGGGATAAAGAAACCATAACCAAATGAGTCCAGTTTTTCTACCATATCTTCGTCAGGACCAAGCAGTGATACAATTACACCTGCTAAGAAGGCACCTAAGATATTCTCAGCACCTACACCTTCTGCTAATGCCACTAATAAGATGATCAACGCAAAAACTGCACGAATACCGATTTGTGTTGTTCCATCCATCAATTTTTGAAGGAATTGTGCTTTTTTGAAAATCCCGCCAAGGAAATAGAAAATAATGGTAAAGACAATTAAAATCGAAATCAACCATAATGTGCCGCCGCCTTTAGCGTTAATTGCACCATATACAGTTAATAAAATCATCGTAACTAAGTCAGCTAATACAGCCGTTAACAAGATAAACTGTCCGATGGTTGTGCGCATGATATTCATTTCTTTAAGTGTTGGTACTACCACACCTAATGAAATTGTAGAAATGATGATGACCATTAATAAGACATCATCAATCAAGCCAAACCATTTAAATGCATACGCTAAAATGATTGAAACAATCATAATCAGCGAGAATACAAATAATGATAATTGTAAATGACCTGGTGCTTTCTTCTTGTTTTTATTTTTAGCTTTTTCAGGCTCATTTTTATCGCTTTTGAACGCATTGAAATCAATTTCCAAACCGCTTAAAAACATTAAGAAAATAAAACCTAGTGTTGATAAAATATTCAAGATGTTGTCGCGTTCGACTAAATGGAAACCGGATTGTCCGATGATTAATCCCATTAAAATTTCCGCCACAACGACAGGTAGAAAATTGATATTAAGTCTGTTGACAATAATCGGCGTTAAAAACGCAGCCATGACAACAATGACGAGTGATACAAATTCCATGTGTCCCTCCTTATGTGAGATATGACATAAATGATGTAGCTAATCCGAAGTAAATTAACATACTGATAATATCGTTGATTGTTGTGATAAATGGACCACTAGCTACAGCAGGGTCGATTTTCAATTTCGTCATTATCAATGGAATGATTGAACCCATCATTGTACCGACTGTCATCGCAATCGTTAAACTGCCACCTACAATCAGTGCTAATAACGGTGTACCATATAAAATTACAATAATGGTAAAGAGTACGGTTGCACAGACTAAACCAGAGACAAAGCCAGAACCCGCTTCTTTAAGCGTCACTTTGAACTTGCTTTGATTTTCAATCTCGCCAGTCGTGATATTACGTACAGACACCGCTAGGGACTGTGTCCCTGAGTTACCTGACATCCCGCTGATAATGGGAATAAAGGCCGCAAGTAATGCGACTTTTTCTAATGTTTCCTCGAATGACCCTAATATAGTTGCAGTTATCATACCTAAAAACGTCAAAATGAGCAACCAAGGCAGACGTTTTTTAGCTGTTTTAAAAATTGAATCGTCTGTTGAATCAATATCAGAGACACCGGCTAAACCAGAGTAGTCTTCTAATGCCTCTTCATCGATAACATCGACGATATCATCGATTGTGATTATACCCAGTAAATGGTCTTGATAATCTACAACCGGCATGGCGATAAAGTCATAGTCACGCATTCTTTGCGCAACATCTTCTTGGTCATCTGCCACGTTGACACTGACCACACGATTACTCATAATATCTTCAATATAAGCATCGTTTTCTGCGACAATCAAATCACGCAGAGATAAGACACCTACGAGATGTTTATCATCATCTACTGCAAAGATAACGTAAATCGTCTCAGCATCAGGCGCTTGTTCTTTAACCAGCATCAATGCTTCTTTAACAGGTGTAGTTGTCTTTAAAGAAATATACTCCGTCGTCATGATACCGCCGGCAGTATCTTCTTCATAATGCAGCAAGGCTTTGATTTCTTTCGCATCTTGCTGATCCATTAACGCTAATAAAGTAGCGACTTTACTTTTAGTCAAATGACTCATAATATCTACGGCGTTGTCATAAGACATGTCTTCTAAAATATGTGCCGCATAACTTGCTTTCATTTGTTCAAAGAGTTCATCGTACTCGTCATCATCTAACTCGAGTTGGTCGAAGAAACTCGCGACTTCTTTCGGTGATAAGAGATGATACATTTTCTGTCTGATTTCATCATCACTATCTTCGAAGAACTCACTTTGTTCATACGTATGCATGGATAAGAATTCTTCTCTAAATGCATCAATATCATTATCTATTAAGAGCTGATCTAATAAATCTTTGTTATAGACTTCTGGCTCATCTACTAATTTATCATCTTCTTTTGCCAATTTGGCCTCCTCCTTACTTCTTAACTCTCTCTACAAAGCTGTTGAAAAAGGTCCTCAAGTGCTTTTTGCCTTACGCTATCCTTTAAAACTACCGATTTATGTGTCACAGGGTGGATAAACTTTAAATCCGTACATACAAGCGCTTGTCCTTGTATGGATGGGTGTGTGCCGCCGTATAAACTGTCTCCGACAAGTGGATGGTCTATATATTGAAAATGCACACGAATTTGATGGGTTCGTCCAGTATGCAGCTGTACGCGGCTTAATGTAAAACGGTCACACGCTGAAAGGGTTTGGTAACTGGTTTTTGCATACTTGCCTGTTTCATTGACCTGACGTTCAATAATACTGTCAGATTTTCGTGCGATTGGCGCAATAATATCGCCTTCTCCAGATAATAATCCAAAACAAATGCATTGATATATTTTCTCCATTTTTACGTCAGACATTCTGTGATGAAAATGTCCATGCTTAGAAAACAATACGATACCCTGTGTATTACGGTCTAGTCGTGTCACAATATGCGGCACGATAACCGTTTGACTACTATCTGGGTTTAAATATGCCAAAACTTGTTCAATCAAACTTTCATGCGGATGTTCTCTAGACGGCGCACAATTTTGATGTGCAGGTTTTGAAACGGCTAAATAATAATCATCTTCATATAAAACATCTAACGGTGCATGATAATAGATTAAATTCTGACTTGGTCTCTCCTCAGGCAGCACAACTTCTAACGTATCGCCTTCTGTCATTTGTTTTCGCACAATTACAGGTTGCTTATTTACAAGTAAAGCGCCATTTTGTTTAATGGCACTTATCATTTTCTTTGAATAAAATTGTTCTTGTAAAAAAGTCTTTAATAAAACCGGTGTTTCAATGTCATAGTGAAATTTCATTCGTCTCTGCCGTCAGAAATAAATGAATCGTGGACGCGTTTCCAGAATGGAAATGGTCTGAAACGTGCAAATCGTACACGCTGTTTAGCTACACGATATTCAATACTTTCTACATTGTGATGTTTCGTTGTAACGTGGTCGATAGATGTCATAATCACGCGTTGATCGACTGGTGTAATCAGACAATAATGATGTTCTGGCATAACAATCGGTGAACCGACTGTACGGAACACACGGTTATTGATGGATGCAATTTCAGTCAATTGAATTGCGCGCAACGAAGGATGAATCAAAGCACCGCCAAGTGCTTTGTTGTAGGCAGTTGATCCTGAAGGAGTGGAAATACATAAACCGTCTCCTCTAAATCTTTCAAAGTGTTGTCCACGTAAATTAACATCTGCTACAAGTGTTGTATTATCTTCAGTTTTCATCGTTGCTTCATTCAGTGCGATATGATGTGAAGGTTCTTTGTCATCGTTGTAGTTCACAATAATATCGATTAAAGGATACTGAATGACTTCGTAATCTCCATCTGCAATTTCTTCTATTAATTTATCTACTTCATGCGGTAGCCAATCTGCATAAAATCCTAAATGCCCTGTATGTACACCGACAAATGCAGTTTCATTCACACGATGACAATATTGATGGAAGGCTTCTAATAAAGTTCCATCCCCACCGACAGAAATAACAATTTCAGGTTCGTCGGCATCTTTAATCATATTGCTCGCTTCCATTTGTGCTTCCATATTTTCTTTGATGCTGTTTGATTTGTGGTCCCCTTTAGACACGATATAATAACGCATAAAGCACCTCACTCTTGATTATGTTTTTTCGCACGTTTTTTAGAATAGTAACGTTGTGCTTCTTGTATTTCGTCTTTGATCTCAGACATCTCTTCATCTAGTGAAAAGGCAGCTTCTGCCGCATTTTCTAAGCGTTTTTGAATTTCAGGAGGATAGTCTCCATCGTATTTATAACGTAAAGTATGCTCAATAGTCGCCCAAAAATTCATCGCTAGCGTTCTGATTTGAATTTCAGCTAATATCGAACGTTGCCCATCCAACGTTTCAATCGGATACTGAATAATCACATGATATGAACGGTAGCCGCTTTCTTTTGTATTGTTGATATAATCTCTTTCTTCAACAACTTTAAAGTCTCTGCGTTGTCTAAGCAGATTAACGACAACGGGTATATCATCCACAAACTGACACATAATACGTAAACCAGCGATGTCATACATTTCTTCATGCAGATGATCAAATGATATATCGCGCTCAGTCGCTTTTTCAATAATACTTGTTAACGGCTTCACACGTCCGGTTACAAATTCGATTGGCGACGCATCGGCTTCTAAATCATAAATTTTACGCAAACCTCTTAATTTTACTTTAAGTTCTTCAACTGCTTGTCTATAAGGTGCTAAAAATCGATCCCATTGATTCATTGCGATTCACTCCGCTTCACTCTAACTCAAACGTTTTTTCGACTTCCGCCACAAAATCCTTACCATAGTTTGAGTTCCCTTTGATATTACTTAAGATATAATCTAACTCTTGGTCAAATTGTTCTAATTTTAAATCGTCATTTACATAAATTGCTTTCCCCTTATTTTCATGAAGCATAGACCAAGTCTCTTGCACAAAGATAAGATAGGAATAGGATTGTCCATCATCAAGGATATGAGCAAACCCGTAATTGTCACTATCAACGAGCATTTGCCCTGCTTCAGTCAACCCTTCTGTCGATTTATCTGTATAGCAATAAATGCCATCATCTTTCACTTTTATTTCGTTCACATAAATACGCATAACCTAAATCCTCCTTGTGTTATTCCTACTTATTTTAACATATGTACATCACTCATTACACAACCTAAATGCTTTGTATCACGAAGCCTATAAATTGAAATACTTTCAAATAGTTTTCAAATCGTCCATAATATATAGTCACAGAGGTGAACTGATGACTATTAATCAAGAAATCGAATATAAGCAACTACTGACACATAATCAATACGAAGCATTAAGAAATAGATATTTTAATACATTAAAACCTTTTACGCAAAAAAATCATTATATTGATACACCGGATTTCGCTTTAGCTGAACACTTGATGGCACTCAGAATTCGTGAAATTGATGACACGTATGAAATGACATTAAAAGTACCTGCTAAAGTAGGTTTAACTGAATATAATCACATGACTGAAGTCGTGCCAAAACAAGACATGCATCTTACACCTGACAAACTGCCAGATCCGATTCATTCTGTCTTACAAGAAACAGGTATAGATGTTACACAACTTTATGTATTAGGGGCATTAACTACCCACCGCATGGAGACAGAGATTGATGAAGGTCTCCTTGTACTAGATCATAGCGAATACCTTGGTACTGAGGATTTCGAGCTTGAATTTGAAGTGGAACAACCCGAAGAAGGTTTGAAGAAGTTTCAAGAAATCTTACAAGATTTCAATATTCAATCGTATATTCCTAAAAATAAAGTCGCTCGCTTTTTTGAAGTAAAAAACAAATAATCATTAAGCACAATTCGGTAGCACTCAGTCAAAAGTCGTATTACTTTTAATTGTAAAAATTCATGTTATATTAGATATATATTAAAGAAACAGGGTGAGAAAATGGCTTTGACACCTTACGAAGTAATAGGCCAAGAACGTCTATATCACATGATAGATTACTTTTATTCTCTTGTTGAACAAGATGAAAGAATCAACCACCTCTTCCCTGGTGATTTTGCGGAAACCAGTCGAAAACAAAAACAATTTTTAACGCAGTTTCTAGGAGGCCCAGCACTTTATACTGAAGAACATGGCCATCCGATGTTAAAAATGAGACATATGGATTTTCGCATAACAACCTTTGAACGAGATGCTTGGTTAGAAAATATGAATAAAGCGATTCAACATGCAGAGCTGCCTGCGGGTATTGATGAATACCTATATGAAAGATTGCGATTGACCGCAAATCATATGGTTAATTCTGAAAATTAATTGTAGGTGAATGAGATGTCTGAAGAGTTAAAGTTAATATGTAATCATAGACAAGATGAAATGAACCTTTCACCTGTGAGCAAGATAGAAATTTATTCTTTCTTCGATCCGTTTGATGAAGATTGTTTTAAACTATCCGCAATACTATCTAAATTAAGAGTTGAATATAAACAATATATCCGTATTCGTCATATATTAAACCCATCCTTACGCATACTGACGAAGTGCCAAGCTCAAAGTAGTTCAGAAAACGATAATATCGCATTGGCATATAAAGCTGCTGAACTTCAAGGGCGTGCACGTGCAGAACGTTTTATTCATTTAATGCAGAATGAAATTATACCGAAACGTGATATTATCACTGAAAATATGATTGAAGCGTCTGCGAAGAATGCAGGTTTGGATTATGACGTATTCAAAGAAGATTTAAAGAGTGGAAAGCTCACTGAAAGTCTGAAAGTCGACTTGCATATTGCGAGAGAAATGGAAGTCGATCAAGCACCTTCTCTTGTCTTTTTCAATGAAGATGTAACCGAAGAAGGTTTAAAAGTCGAAGGCTTATATCCTTACCACATTTATACTTATATCATTAATGAATTAATGGGCACACCTATAGAAAAGGAATTACCGCCTAAACTTGAAACGTATATTCAAGAACAGCAATTCGTTACACTAGAAGAGTTACTAACAATCTATGAATGGCCGAAAAAATTGCTGCAAAAAGAATTGAAAAAACTAGCTTTACAACAAAAAATTGAAAAATTAAGCAGTCCAGAAGGAGAATTCTGGAAAGCTAAATAATAGCTCGAGTGGAACACTTGTCATTGCGACAAGTGTTTTTTTATTTTATTTAAACCCGCACAACCCAATCATATTCAATTGTTTCCATTTAATAAAATTATCAATTATTCTTATCACAAACTAGAAACCGATAGTAATATCAAATACTTAAAAACTACCCTATTTTTTAAATTCTTTTATGTTATATTAAAAATGAGATATTTCACAAATCAATTTTATTGAATGGAGGAATAGCAATTGAATATAGCAAAAACATTTTTCAAAACTGCTTCCATGTTGCTGCTTGCAGCCATCATGGTCATCAGCGGTGCATTGTCATACGTCACACAACAAACAACTACCGCAAATGCTTCATCCGATTCACTTAAAATTAAAGTTGATAACACCGATGTTCCGGGTCAAGCAAAACAAGAAGCGAAACAACACTTCTCAAGTTATGCACAAGCCCTTTCTCAAATTGATCGTTCCGGTAATAACGGAGAATTCAAACTCGGTCACTCCTTTAAAATCTACAAATTCAATGGCCAAGAGGATGGCGACTTCTACTACCCTGTTATGCAAGGCGACACAATTAAGTATATCCTCACTGTAACGCCTAAGAGTGAAAATGACGTACACGCAAATAAAAATAATGCCAACTATAGTGTGCGTATCTCAAAATTCATCTCTGACGAATTAAATCAATATCGCCAAAACAATACCCCTATTACAATATTCACAAATAAAGACGGTTACTACATTGAACATGACAAACGTTTAGATCTAGTCATGCAAACAAAATTACCAGATGATAAAACAAAACCGTCAACACCTGCAGTTCCGAATTTAGAATTAAAACAAACCGTTAATGCGACACAAACAGAAGCTACACACAGCAGTGTTGCGACTAAATATGTCAACTTACTACCTAACTTCCAAATTCGTGAACAACAAGGCAACAATGGCTGGTGTGCAGGTTATACAATGGCTGCATTATTAAACGCTACAAAAAACACAAGCCAATATAGAGCACAAGACGTTATGCATCAAATCCACCCTGGACTATCTGGTCAAGCATTCCAATTCACTGGTTTGACTGCAGATGAAATGATTCAATACGGCCGTGCTCAAGGTAAAAATACATCTTATTATAATGGAATGCCAAGTTTTAATATGGTAGACCAATATACTAAGGACAATAAGGGTATAGCAATACTAGGAAAACAAATTGAAGCGACTCAAGGTATGCATGCTGGACATGCAATGGCAGTTGTAGGTAACGCAGTTACTGCAGATAACCAACAAGTCATTGTATTCTGGAATCCTTGGGATCGTGATTATTCATTACAACCAGCAGACAGTAACGTGATTCCTGTGTCTAATGGTGACCATTACCACTGGTACGGTTCTGTTGTTGGTTTCTAAAAGGACGGATAGCTAATATGGAAACAACTAGTATTAATGTGAAATATCTCAACTCGTTATCTGATTCAGAAGAAACGCTGTTAAATCATTTCCAAGGAGAGTGGCTAAGTCAAGACGATACCCTCTCTTTAGATATACGTATACTTTATTCAATCCCAAGCACTTTAGAAGATGTTTATGAAATTAAATCTATCAGTACAACAGATGACGAAATCGCCTTAACGCCGACATCTGACTCAGATTTTGTCATTTGTTTAAAGAAAAAAGATTTACAACACGTCAGCTATCAAGTGATCAATGCTGATCGTATGGGCAGTTCTCAGCGTTACATTTTAGAAAAAGGTTAATCCTTATCTAAAATACATCTCTCTACACCTATCGCGCAATAAACAAGGCGCCGGCAGTTTCATGGTAACCCCTACCATGGCTGCCGGCGCTTTTCTATATGTATCTATAAAACTTTAAAATTCACTTTATTAAATTTAAGCATAAAAAAAACGCCGTGTCTGAATACACGGCGCTAAACAAAGGGGATGGGAGAAATTTTTCACTTCAAACAAAGGGGTATGTTTGTTATGTGATTAATTTCATGGTCATAATATACCACGTGCCAAACCCTATTTCAAGGCGCTTAACCCATGAAAACGTTTTTGTCACAAACTTGTCATATTGTAAACGATTTCACAAACTTTACGCTTTAATTAGTTTTTCAAATTCATCTAATTTTTGTTCAAACATTTTACATGCTTGTTCGATTGGTTCTGGTGTTGTCATATCTACACCTGCATTTTTTAAGATTTCAATCGGATAATTAGAGCTTCCTTTTTTCAAGAATTCATTGATATAACGATCTACTGCAGGTTTACCTTCATTTAAGATTTGATAACTTAAACTTTGTGCTGCACTGTAACCTGTTGCATATTGATAAACATAATAATTCATATAGAAGTGCGGAATACGTGACCATTCTTTACTGATATCTTCATCAGTTTCTACAATATCACCGAAGTATTCGCGATTTAATTTCGCATATTCTTCATTCATGCGATTTGCAGTTAGTGGTTCCCCTGCTTCTTCAATTTGGTGAATTTTATGCTCGAACTCTGCGAACATTGTTTGACGGAATAATGTCGCACGGAAACGTTCTAATTCTTGGTTTAATAAGAGCAATCTGCGCTCATCATCTAAATTTTTCTCCATATAATCACTCAACAATGCTTCGTTTGTTGTAGAAGCAACTTCTGCGACGAAGATTGAGTAATCACTATGATTAGATGGTTGGAATTTTCTGCTGAAGTAGCTATGCGTTGAGTGACCAAACTCATGAATCAATGTAAATAAGTCTGAGACTGTATCTGACCAGTTTAATAAGATGAATGGGTTTGTTAAATGTGCACCTGAAGAATAACCGCCTGAGCGTTTACCTTTGTTTTCATACACATCGACCCAACGATTATTTAAACCTTCTTTAACGACATCTAAATATTCATCACCCATTGGTTCTAAAGCTTTTAACATCCATTCCACAGCTTCATCATAAGGCATTTCAAATTTGATATCTTTCACTAATGGTGTGTAGAGGTCATACATTTTCATATCTTCTAAACCTAAAACATCTTTACGTAATTGAGTGTAACGATGTAATAATGGCAGATATTTGTGTACTGTTTTAACTAAGTTATCATAAACCGCTTCAGGAATATGGTTGTTGCTTAAAGCTTTTTCACGAGCAGTTTTATAATTATGTGTACGCGCATTGAACACATGTTTTTTCACTTCACCTGTTAATGTCGCTGCTAAAGTATTGTTGTAAGCACCATAAGCTTTATATAAGTTTCTGAATGCTGAACGACGAAGTTCACGATCATCAGATTCTAAATATTTAATAAACGTACCTTGAGTTAATGGGTGTTTATTACCATCTTTATCTACCGCATCTTCAAATTCTAAATCTGCGTTACTGAACATACCATATACGTTAGATGGTGTTGATAAAGCATCTTGCGCTTCTGTTAATAATTTTTCTTTATCTGCACTTAAGACATGCGGACGTTCTTCATTGATTAATTTTAAATCAAAGGCATAACGTTCTAAATCTTTATTTTCATCGATGAATTTTTGAATTGTCTCTTCATCAATTTGTAAGATTTCAGGTACTAAGAAACTCCAGCTTGAGCTTAATTTAATCGCAAGTTGATGCGCGCGAGCTTCATAGCCAGTATATTTATCGTTGCCTGTATCTTGGTCTTGTTTTAAGTGTGCATAGACATAGACCTTTTCAAGTTCAGTTTCAATTTTATCTTCTAAAGCTAATGCTTCATATAGCGTTTCAGCGCTGTCCCCTAAGTGCCCTTTGAATTTCTCTTCAGCACCTAAATAGCCTTCTACTTCTTTAAATGCAGCTTCAAATGCTTCATCGCTTTCAAAGATTGTTGTTAGATCCCAAGTATACTCAGGATATTTTTGTTCTTGTTGCTCTCTTGTTAATTGTTGACTCATAAAAAAAGCCTCCTCTTATGCTAATGTCAATACTTAGATTTTCTCATTATTTCGTTTATTTTGCACGTCATTACCTCTATTAACTTGTATAGAAGAAACAATACAAATTCAAAACAAAACTTCTACGTCTCAACGTTGTCATTCAATTTCCCAGGAAATAGAAAAAACCTGTCCAACAAGGACAGGCTTAATCAATTAAATTTATATTATGCTTCTGTTGTGTCGTTAAAGAAACGACGTACTTGTGCAGTTACATTATGGCTCATAATGATTTTACCGTAGTCATTTAAATAAACTTCAGAATGATCACTTGGCGTTGCAAATTCTAACAATTGACTGTAGAAGTCATTGATTGTTTCTTCTACTACGCTGTCATCAAAATGAATTGCATAATAATATTCGTTATTCAACATATATAATAAATCTTCAAAGTCATCAGTTGGTTGATTATGGTGATGTGCATAATCAATGACAGATTCTAAATCTTCAAATTTAACAATAACTAAACGACCATTAGTACGACGTGGTTGTTGGAAACGATCTCTTGCTTGAGAGCGATTTGAACGTGATTGCTGTTTTTGTTCAGCTTCTTCATGTTCTTCTTCGAAAGTCTGTTCAAGCAATTCGTTTAATTGACGATCGAATTCACTGTTCATACTATCATCATTTAAGTTCATCATTTCTTCGTTTTTAGATTTAGAAATAGTGACTTCCACACCTTTTTCAAAAGCATGTACTTGAATCCATAATGGACCTTCAACTACAAAGTCTTCTTCTTCATTGATTTCTTCCATCATTGACCAGAAGAATTCTTCACCACGTTGACGGTTTGTCCATAAGTCTTCTCTTTTGAAACCTCTTGCTTCAATGTCACCATACGTTATGAAAAGTTTAACTGTTGTATCATCTACGCGCTCTATTCTCATATCATCTCACTCCTTACAGTCGATGAATAGCAATATCTAGACTTTAGACAAACTTTTCTAGAGTCTAGGCAGCGTCTACTTTGTCGACAACCTAGAATAGTACTCATATTGTATAAAAACGGTGTGCAAATTACAATTTATTTGTTTATAAAGGCATAACTGCTCTACCGTTGGCCTATTATAATAACATATTCCCTGAAAACACTCTATAAAAACTACTTATATCAGTAGTTGATCTTTTTTATTACATGCAAAAAGCCACAGTACTTTTGCACTGCAGCCCCTCACATTCATTTAATTGGATTTTAAATCCTATAAGTCTACCATACGTTGCGCTTCTTGTAGTTGGAACGTACGCACTTTTCTTGGTAAGAAACGACGAATTTCATCTTCGTTATAACCAACTTGTAAACGTTTTTCATCTAAGATAATCGGACGACGTAATAAGCCTGGGTTATCTTGAATAATTGTATATAATTCTTGTAGTGGTAATGAATCAATGTCCACGTTTAGTTTTTGATATGTTTTAGAACGAGTTGAAATAATTTCGTCTGTTCCGTCTTCTGTCATTTTTAAGATTTGTTTAATTTCATCAATTGTTAAGTGTTCTGAAAAAATGTTACGCTCCGTATACGGAATGTCATGTTCTTGTAACCATGCTTTCGCTTTACGGCAAGATGTGCAGCTTGGTGATGTGAATAGTGTTACCATACATCTCACTCTCCTATTTATCATGAATTAAATTCATTGATTTTGTTGATTTAGTTAAGGAATTTATCTAAAATCAAAACGCAGTACTCATCTATGTCCAAATAACTCGTGTTACTTTCAACTTAAACTTTGTCTACACGTTAAAATTTCCTTCTCTTAACTCTATGATTAAAGTATACCCTTTCAACATTAAAATTAAATGAGAAAAAAGGGATTATTTATAGAAAATTTAAAACATACCGAATTCTTGAGATCGAATAGCTAAAATGACGATAGCTTTTCAATATTTTGAATATAAAATGCCACACGGGTATGAGGTTAAAAATTTAGCTACATCTATATTTTAACACACATTACAAATATTTAAAATACTGCTATAATGAAACCATTACTATATTACGTAAGAAAGTGGGCATCTTAAATGGAAACTCTATTTTCAGGAATTCAACCAAGTGGAATTCCAACATTAGGCAACTACATCGGTGCACTTAAACAATTCAGTGAAGTCCAAGATGATTATAATTGTTTCTTCTGCATCGTAGATCAACATGCGATTACAGTACCGCAGGACAGACTGAAATTGCGTGAGCGCATCCGTCAATTAGCCGCAATTTACTTAGCATCAGGAATCGACCCAGAAAAATCAACATTATTTATTCAATCAGAGGTTCCTGCACACGTTCAAGCAGGATGGATGCTGACAACTATTTCTTCTGTAGGCGAATTAGAACGTATGACACAATTCAAAGATAAATCATCTAAACAAACAGAAGGTATCCCTGCTGGTCTTTTAACTTATCCGCCACTTATGGCAGCTGATATCGTACTTTACAATACGAATATCGTACCTGTCGGCGAAGACCAAAAACAACATCTTGAATTAACAAGAAATCTTGTAGACCGCTTCAACAGCCGCTACAACGATGTCTTAGTAAAACCAGAAGTACGTATGCCGAAAATCGGTGGTCGTGTCATGAGTCTTCAAGACCCTACTAAAAAAATGAGTAAAAGTGATGATAATACAAAAAACTACATCTCTTTATTAGACAATCCAAATACAGCAGCTAAAAAAATCAAAAGTGCTGTAACTGACTCAGATGGTATCATTAAATATGACAAAGATAATAAACCAGGTATCAGCAATCTTCTTTCTATTTATTCAAGCCTAACTGACGAATCATTCTCAGACCTTGAAAAACGTTATGAAGGCAAAGGTTATGGCGACTTTAAAGGTGATTTAGCAGAAGTCGTTAAAAACTTCTTAACAGAATTCCAAGAACGCTATAACGATTACTACCATTCAGATAAACTAGATGAAATCTTAGATCTTGGTCGAGACAAAGCTATTAAAGCTTCTTCACGTACATTACAAAAAATGGAAAATGCGATGGGCTTAGGCCGTAAACGCAAAAGATAAATAGTGACCTATTGAACAAGTGCTCTTGTGAGTGCTTGTTTTTTTATTCATAAGAAAAGCACCATTACTAAAAAAGTAACAGTGCTTAATCTTATTTATTCAATTATTTCAATTCTACTTTATCTAAGCTGTAATCAGGACCTACTTGATGATTTTCTAATCCTTTTACATTAGTTCTTAAAAGTTGAGCTAGACCACGTTGATACAATGGTACAACGTTACCACTTTCTAATACTTTATCTTCTGCTTGTTGTAAAGTTTTTAAACGTTCAGCAGGATTTTTAAGCGCTGTATCAGAGTTAGCTTTTTCTAATAAACCATCATATTCATCACTAGCATAACCAGTTTGGTTGTGTGGACTGTCTTTTTTGAATAAATCTAAGAATGTTGTTGGATCTGGATAGTCAGGAGCCCAACCAGCATATGAAATGTCATAGTTTTTCTCAGATTCTACTTTTAATTTTTGTTTGAATGGTAATTGTTTGATTTTTAAAGTCACACCAGGTAAGTTTTTCTCGATTTGTGCTTTCATAAATTCTGTTTCAGTAATTGCATTATCTTTGTCGTATGTTAAGAATTCAATTTCAAATTTATCTTTACCTAATTCTTTTTTAGCTTTTTCATAGTATGCTTTTGCTTCTTTAGCATCATAGCTTAAAGATGATTTAACGCCATCAGTGTAATCACGACCATCTTCTTTAACGATACCTTTTGTTGTTAATTTATCAGTCGCTGCAGAACCATTGTCTAATAATTTTTTAACGAATGTTTCTCTGTCGATTGATTTCGCAATAGCTTTTCTTAAGTTTTCATTTGCTAAGTCTTTATTCTTAGTTTCATTGACTCTTAAGAAGAAGACAGCTGATTCAGGTGTTGTTTTATAGTTTTTGTTGCCGTTATATTTTTTGATGTTTTCAGGTGTTAAACTTCTTACATAATCTAAATCTTTAGATTCAAACATATTCACTGCTGTTTGTGCTTCTTTAACAACTTTATAGTGAACTTTTTCTAATTTGATTTTGTCTTTGTTGTAGTATTTATCATTTTTAACTAAGTCCCAAGAGTCTTCATTTTTCCAATTTTCCAATTTGAATGGACCGTTGAAGATAACATCTTTGTCAGTTGTACCATAATTTTTCTCATGGTCTTTGACGAATTTTTCATTTTGAGGTAAAAAACTACCGAATGCTAATAAAGCTTTCATATATGGTAAGTCTTTAACCAATTCAATTTTCAATGTGTGTTTGTCTACTGCTTGAACACCAAGTTCTTCTACTTTTTTCTTACCTTCAGTAATTTCTTTGGCATTTTTAATGTTTTCGAACATGTAAGCATATTCAGCAGCTGTGTCTTTGTTTACAGTTCTACGCCATGAATATACGAAGTCATCAGCTGTAACAGGATCACCATTAGACCATTTTGCATCGTCACGAAGTTTAATTGTCCATGTTTTACCATCATCTGATTTTTTAGGTTCGCCTTTCGCAAGTGCAGGGATAATTTCATCTCCTTTACCTACTTTATAAAGGCCTTCATAAATTTGTTCGAATTGTGTGAATGCAACAGCGTCAGTCGCTTTTGATGGATCTAATGTCGGGATATCTGCTGATTCCGCGATTTTCAATGTCTTTTCGTCTTTACCTGCGTTGCCTCCGCCACTAGAACATGCTGTCAATACTAAAAGCGACGACAGAATACCAGTAGCTATCTTAGCTTTCTTATTCATGTTGTTTCCTTCTTTCTGATGTAATTTATATTAATGAATTAATATACTAGAGTTGTTGTGCTAATGCTTTCGCTTTTTCTTCAGTACAATAAACAAAATGTTTATCTTTCACTTCATATAATTTCAACGCTTCAGAGCGTTTAAAGCCAATGTTGCTGTCATCTTCAGGATGATACTCAATTATTTGTCTTTGGCGTTCAATATTCGGATTTGAAATCGGAATAGCTGATAATAAAGATTTTGTGTATGGGTGAAGCGGATTTTTGTAAATTTCTTCCACATCTCCAAGTTCAACAATTTTACCTTTATACATCACGCCAATACGATCCGAAATGTATTTGACCATAGATAGATCATGAGCAATAAATAGTATTGTTAATCCCATGCTTTCTTGAAGCTCTTGAAGCAAGTTAACCACCTGAGCTTGAATAGAAACGTCTAATGCTGAAATAGGTTCATCAGCAATAATAAGCTTAGGATTCACTGCTAAGGCACGTGCAATACCGATACGTTGACGTTGCCCACCTGAAAATTCATGCGGATAACGATAAGCACTTTCTTTATTAAGACCTACTAATTCAAGCAGTTCAAACACACGTTGTTTTCTTTCTTCTTTTGATTGATGTAACTTTTGTACATCTAACCCTTCCGAGATAATATCGATAATTTTAAATCTAGGATTCAAAGAAGCATATGGATCTTGGAAAATCATTTGGACATTCTGTGTGAATTCCAATTTTTCTTTTCGTGATTTTATTTTTTGAGAATCCTTACCTTCAAAGATAATTTCACCATCTGTTGCTTGATACAAATGCATAATCGTTCTACCTAGTGTTGATTTCCCACAACCTGATTCACCAACAAGTCCGAATGTTTCTCCTTTAAAAACCGTTAAGCTGACATCATCAACCGCTCTCACTTCATTCGGTTTACCGATATTAAAATACTTTTTGACATGTTTCACTTCTAAAATTGGCTCTGTCATGCTTTGCTTTCCTCCTCTACTTGAAGAAGTAAAGGTTTTTCAAAAGTCTCTTCTTCAAACTCTTCATTCAACACTTTAACTGCATCAGGCACTTCAAATGCTGGTGTTGCTTCATGATATAACCATGATTTAGCATAATGTGTTTTACTGAATTGATATGTTGGCGGTGCTTGTTCAAAATCAATGTCCATCGCATAGTCGCTTCGTCTTGCGAATGCATCACCCACCGGTGGGAACATTAAATCTGGCGGCGAACCTGGAATTGAGGCTAATTTAACAGACTTATCAGTTTCTAAATGCGGCATTGAACCTAATAATCCCCATGTATACGGATGTTTTGGATCATAGAATATTTCATTCACTGTGCCATATTCTACAATTTCACCTGCATACATTACCGCTACTTTATCCGCAACATTCGCAACAACACCTAAATCATGAGTAATAAAGATGATGGAAGTTTTATATTCTTGTTGTAATGCTTTAAATAGTTCTAATATTTTTGCTTGAACTGATACATCTAGAGCGGTTGTCGGTTCATCCGCAATAATGATTTTAGGATCTAATATTAATGCCATTGCAATAACAATACGTTGACGTTGCCCACCTGAAAATTGATGCGGATAATAATTAAATCGTTTCTCCGCATTAGGTACACCCACGCTTTCAAGTACTTTGATAGCTTCTTGTTTGGCTTCGTTATGCCCTATCCCTTTATGAACTTTTAATAATTCGGTGATTTGCTTTCCAATTTTCATTGTTGGGTTCAATGCTGTCATTGGATCTTGGAAAATCATTGAGATTTCTTTACCTCTAATTGATTGCAGTTCTTTATTCGTTAAATCAACAAGATTTTTATTTTCAAAAATAACACTGCCTTCTTTGATTTTAGCTATTCTTGGTGGCAATAATTTTGTAATAGCTTTTGTTAATACAGATTTACCAGAACCTGATTCCCCTACAATTGCTAATGTTTCCCCTTCTTCTAAATCCAAGCTTACATTACGAACGGCTTGAACAACGCCATTGTCTAAATGAAAATCTATATATAAATTCTTGATTTCTAATATCTTATTCATATGTTACACTCCTGATGTTTATTCTGATTTAGGATCAAATGCATCTCGAATTCCGTCACTAAACAAATAGAAACAAAGTATTAATAGACTTAAAACAATCGCCGGAATAAACAATTGATACGGGAATGTTAATAAGAACTATCTACCAGTATTCACAAGAGAACCTAAAGAAGCTTGTGGTGCTTGGATACCAAGTCCGATAAAGCTTAAAAATGCTTCGAAGAAAATTGCGCTTGGTACTGTGAACATAGAGGTTACAATGATTGCTCCAGTTGCATTCGGTAAAATATGTTTGAAAATAATTTTTAAATTTGAAACGCCTAAAGAGCGTGCAGCTAATACAAACTCTTCATTTTTTAATTTCATAAATTGACCACGTGTAATACGACTCATCCCAATCCAACCTGTCACACTCATGGCTAAAATGATAGTCCATATCGATGGTTCAAAAATAAGCACAAATAAAATCAATACAATCAAGTTAGGAATCGAGCTTAATATCTCAATTAAACGTTGTAAGAATAAATCTGTTTTACCGCCAAGATAACCTGATATCGCCCCATAGGTCACTCCGATTGTGACATCCATAAAAGCGGCTACTAAACCGATAAAGATTGAAATTTGTGTACCCTTCCATGTTCTCGTCCAAATATCGCGACCTAAATTATCTGTACCGAACCAATGGTATTTTTCAACATGTTGTTCTGCATATAAATCACGACCGCTCGCATCCTTACCATCGAATGGTAAAAATGACACTTTATCTAAACCTTGAATTTTAGGTGGTAAATTGGCACTGTTTGTATCTTGTTCATAATACGTATATGAACTAACAAGTGGCCCTATTAGTGCAAATAATACGAGTATGATTAATCCGATCATGCCGTAAAAAGCTGCTTTATTTTTACGAATTTGCAACCAGACATGCTTAGCTGTCGAATGATATTCTCTTTCATTTTTCTCAATATCGTTCACATCAATCGTTCTGAATCTGAACTTTGATAAATCAACACGCTTTAGTTCATTTGATGACTTAGTCTCTGATGATAATTGCGTCATGATTCTTTACCTCCTTGTGTTCTGATTCGTGGATCGATAATGCCATAAAGAATATCTACAACAAAAATTGAAACGACAAATAAGAAACTGAATAATAATGTCAATGCCATAATAACTGGATAATCATTAGTTTGAATTGATCTTACAAATTGATCACCAATACCTGGTATGGCAAAAATTGTTTCAATTGTAAGCGTTCCTGTTAAAACGCTGGCTAACATTGGAATTGCAACCGTTACAAGTGGAATTAAAGTATTACGTAACGCGTGCACAAATAAAATTCTTGGTTCTGATAACCCTTTAGCTCTTGCTAATAAAATATAATCAGAACTCAATACTTCAATCATTTCTGATCTGATATACCTAGCAATAACTGCTATCAATCCTAGTCCTAACGAAGCAGTCGGTAATACAGCAGACTCTAATGATGTCCATCCACTAACTGGGAAAATTGCTAATTTCACTGCCAAGAAATATTGCAGCAATACAGCAAGTACAAAAGCAGGAACCGAAATGGCAAATACTGTAATAACAGTAGATGTATAATCAATCCATGTATTCTTTTTAAATGCCGAAATCAATCCGAATAAGATACCGAATATTACAGCAACAATCATGGCATACAATCCAATTTCCATTGAAGGCCCTAAACGGGGTTGTATAAGAGACCAAACCTCTTTATTATCGTATTGAAAAGATACTCCGAAATCTCCTTTGATTACTTTTCCTAAATAATGTACATATTGAACAGGCAAACTATCGTTCAAACCATATTTTTCATTAATAATTGCTTTCTGCGCAGCACTCAGTTTTTCATCGTTAAACGGAGATCCTGGCATCAGTTTCATTAAGAAAAATGTGATAGACATAATTAAAAAAAGCGTGATGGCCATAAAGCCGATTCTTTGTAGTATATACTTAATCATGTTGTTCACTCTCTCGCTTGTATTTTCTGAATCTTTTGATAAGCGTATTATACCCACTTTCTTGGTTTAGTGCAATAAAGATTTTTATTTCATTAGTAATAAAAATACACTATAATAATTGCATATCATATCGAAGAGGTGGCTTGGCTTTGCAACCAAAAATCTATAAAATTTCAATCTCAATTATTTTAATTGCATATAGTTTGATTAGCTTGTTTGTCTATTTTAATGAATCACTTAATTCTCTTTTATTCGTATGTTCATTTTTATTATTTGCTTTACTTGTTATAAAACCATTGATTTTTAACGGTTCCTTACACCTTTTTAACTACGTTTTTAGTCGATTTAATTCAAAAATCAGTAAAAAGAAACAATCTAAAACACCTGATACCTTGTTTGATCATTACAAGAAAGTCTCTCAAATTAGAAAACCTAATTACTTTTGGATTTTAATCAGTCTTAGTTTCTTTATTGCTACTATTTTTATTGCTTTATTTCATTCTCATTGATTTAGAAAAGCATTTCTTATTTTATCTTTCTTGCCTTGAACAATCTAAATAGTAATGCCTCTATTAACTTAAATGTTATATAATAATGATATAAGATGAATGAGAGGTGTAGCACATGCTTTCTACAATAATAAGAACAGTAGCTTGTATCGCAGCAACAATTTATGTGGGGTATAGTCTTTTTGTACATTACGATATGGTTATTAACACAATTTTATTTATTGGTTCCTTTATCGTTTTTGCATTCTTTGTGGGTGTTTCATTGATTAAAAACGGTAACCTTCCGTTCTTTCATAATGCTCAACAACGTGCTGAATCTATCGGTACGAATTACTTTTGGATTTACGCGAGTTTGACTTTTTATATCGGTACAGTTTTTATTGCGGTTTTCCATGAGCTATAAGTAAAAAAACAGCACCAGTACATTAATTTTCTTGTACTGGTGCTATCTTTATTAGTTTGCTTCTAATTATTGATAAATCTTACTGCCTTGTTCTACGAAATCTTTCGCTTTTTCTTTCATCGCATCTTGTCTTTCTTGCTCATCAAAATGATGTTGACGTAAATCATGAGAAATACGCATTGAACAGAATTTAGGTCCGCACATACTACAGAAGTGTGCAACTTTTGCTGACTCTTTTGGTAAGGTTTCATCATGATATTCACGCGCACGCTCTGGATCTAAAGATAAATTGAATTGGTCAATCCAACGGAATTCAAAACGTGCTTTACTAATTGCATCATCACGTTCTGATGCACCTTTCAAGCCTTTCGCTAAATCTGCCGCATGTGCTGCAATTTTATAAGTAATTACACCTTCACGTACATCGTCTTTATTTGGTAAACCTAAGTGTTCTTTAGGTGTAACATAACAAAGCATTGCGGTACCATGACTTGCGATTTGTGCTGCTCCGATGGCAGATGTGATATGGTCATAAGCTGGTGCGATATCTGTTGTAAGTGGTCCTAATGTATAGAACGGTGCTTCTTTACAGTAAAAATCTGCTAAATCTTGGTTTTCTTTGATTTTATGCATTGGAATATGTCCTGGACCTTCAATCATAACTTGAACATCATGTTTCCAAGCGATATCCGTTAATTCACCTAATGTTTTTAATTCTGAAATTTGGCTTTCATCGTTCGCATCATAAATTGAACCTGGTCTTAATCCATCTCCTAAAGAGACCGCAATATCATAACGATTTAAGATTTCACAAATATCATCAAAGTGTTCATATAAGAAGCTTTCTTCGTGATGCGCTAAACACCATTGCGCCATGATAGAACCTCCACGAGAAACAATACCTGTTAAACGATCAACAGTTAATGGAACATAACGTAGTAATACACCTGCATGGATAGTAAAGTAGTCTACACCTTGTTCTGCTTGTTCAATTAATGTGTCACGATAGATTTCCCATGTTAAATCTTCTGCAATACCATTTACTTTTTCCAATGCTTGATAAATTGGAACTGTACCTACAGGAACAGGTGAATTTCTTAATAAATATTCACGTGTCGCATGAATGTTTTTACCTGTAGATAAATCCATAATTGTATCTGCACCCCAGTGTGTGGCCCATACTAATTTTTCAATTTCCGCTTCAATCGATGAAGACACTGCAGAATTACCGATATTCGCATTAATTTTTACTTGAAAGTTTTTACCAATAATCATCGGTTCAGATTCAGGATGGTTCACGTTATTAGGAATAATTGCGCGACCTCTCGCAATTTCATCTCTGACAAATTCTGGTTCGACACCTTCACGCGCAGCCACAAATTTCATTTCTTTTGTGATGATACCTTGTTTTGCATAATACATTTGTGTCACACGTTTACCTTCTTGCGCACGTTTAGGCTGATATTTAAATGGCGTTTCAACGAATTTATGATGACCTTCTTTTTTAAAGCCATTATCAATCGATTGCACCTTACGTCCTTCATATACTTCTATATCTTCACGCGCTTCAATCCAGTTAGAACGTAATTTCGGAATACCTTTTTGGACGTCTACTTCATAACCTTCTTCGTGATATACACCCGCTGTATCATACACTGTAAGAGGTTCGTTCTTTTGTGTGCTGTAATCTGTCACCGTATCACTGAGTTCAATTTCACGAAACGGCACACGAATATCTTCATCTGCCCCTTGTTTAAAGACACGTCTGCTTGCTGGAAAACCTTTTTTCAATTCAATTTCTTCTTGTTTCATAAAATAATTCCTCCCTGCATCATTGCTAGGAGGCCTATAAAACATCAAGACAAGACAAATAAGAAAACGCATTCATAATTTTATGAATGCGTAAGGATTTTATACATATACAACTAAAAATAAACATATCTCTATGTCCATCTATCGTCATATTGAATTTCTGTTTCTTAATCATCTATGTACGCTTCCCTACGCTAGTACTAACTAGATCAGGTTCAAAGGGTTGATGGTATATCTTTCAGCCATTTCGGCACCCCTAGCAATGAGATATTTAATTTACATTTTTATACTAACATTCAACAATCTATTATACAAGTCAATGTGCGGTATCACATTTTAAAAGTCATAGTTATGTTATTAAGTTAAGTGTTTTCTCATTCTATTTAATGTAATCATTGAGGCCTTTGCTTCACCCACTTTTTCATAACCTAACTTTTGATATAGAGCATTTGCTTTGTAATTGATTTGATTTACAGTTAGTGAAATCTTATTAAATCCTGCTGCTTTAGCTTTATGTTCCGCTTCTTCCAACAAAGCTTGTCCGACACCTCTATGTTGAAACTCGGATGAAACAGATAACATACTGACATGATACTCATCATCTTTACCTTCTTGCATACGAATTAATGACAAGATAGATTGATAATAATTCAAAATATGCGGAAACACAAAAATGTGTTTTAACAAAGCAATTTGAATGACTGTCGAAACTAAACTTCGTTCTAAGTCACGATATGGCATACATGTCATCAACCCTGCTACTTTATCATTAATCGTTGCTTGAAGTGTATGTTCATAGCTGAAGCGATTCTTTTTCTTGCGATACATTTTCTGCATATAGTGTTCAATTAATCGGTCATTCTGACTCCCTAACATCGCATGACACATATCACCAATCGCGACATAGCTTAAATGTCCAGCTTGATCAAAATCACGTGATGCTGAAGTTATTTTTATAGTATCATTCACGCGTAGCGCTCCTTTTTTCTAGTTTGTTGGTGCAAGTTGTCTTACTGTATTCATACGCAATTTATGATTTGGAATCGGCATGTGCAACATCCACTCATCAATCATATGCTTCCTATTAATTTCATCTAACTTGCTTTGGACTTCTTCCTTATTTCCACTAATAATATGCATACGTTTTTCTGTCACTTCAAATGTTTCATCAGTTTGTGATAAATAATCATCAACTTGTGCTTTAGTATTTAAAACCGTGCGTCTGCCATCTTTAGAAATCAATTCAAAATGACGTTGTGAAAATCGAAATGGTAATTGATTATCACCAACTGCTGTAACCATAGCGGGTATACTTACAATAAAGCGTCCTTCTGGGAAGCGTGATTTATAAGCCTCTAAAGCCTCCTCTAGCGCTTCTTGTTCAGCGTTAATAAAGAATGCATAGATGACACCAACTTTAGCTTCTGCAGCTTGTATTACTGAGTTTAAACTCGTGCCCAGTAAATATACAGGTACACTTGAGATCTCACTTTTACGTTTGGCCGTTTTTAATCCTGCGTATTTAGATGAATTATCAAAATTTTGAGTGTTCAAGCGATTCAATATCTCAAATTTCTCATCAAATGAAAAGTAGTGCTCTTTCAACTCTTCTTTTAAGATTTCAGTTACCTTAGGATATCCTCCTGGTGCTTTTCCTACCGCCAAATCTACACGATGGTTAGATAATTCATCCATTAAATGAAACTGTTCGATTATTTTAAGCGGATGATAATGCTGCAACATAACACCACCAGAACCTATGCGTAGATTTTTAGTTTGATTCAATAAATGCATCGTTAAGATTTCTGGAGATGTTCCAATCACATCTTTCAAATTATGATGTTCTGCGACTAAATAACGTGTATATCCTAATTGATCTGCAAGTTGCGCAAGTTCTATCGTTTGTTTTAAAGCTTCTTGTGACGTTTGATTTTTAGTAATGGGCGTTTGGTCTAATATACTGACCGGCAACATATAACCCTCTCCTGTTCTTGTCTCTCTTACTTGTCATGCTAGGGTTAAGCGTACATAAAGTCAAAGACTACGATTTTCTTAAATTATGCATAAAGAAAAACACGGCCAAAACTGACCGTGTTTCAATATTTAAATCCCCTTATTGTGTGAAAAATTATCCCTTTGTTTATTACTCTTTATCTTTCTTTTTCTTACCTGTTTTTCTATCGATATCTTTATCGATGTAGGCTGTTTTCAATGAATCTCTACCACCAACTTGGTGATAAACTACACCTTTAATTTGTGGATTTTTCAAGTAAGCTCTACCTTGTTGATAAAGTGGTGCAACTGGTGCTTCTTTCAACATTAATTCTTCTGCTTCTTTCAATTTATTAATTCTCTCTTTTGGATTCTTTAATAAAGGTCCATTAGCTTCTTTTAACATATCATCATACTGTTTACTGCCCCAATCTGTATTGTTTTGAGCATTTCCAGTAGTCATAATGTCTAAGAAAGTCATCGGGTCTGGATAGTCTGGTCCCCATCCAGATAGAGACATAGAATAATTCATTGATAATTCAGCTGTGACACGCTGTTTGAATGGTAATTGTTTAATATTGACAGTTACACCTGGTAAGTTTTTCTCCATTTCAGACTTGATAAATTGTGCTGAAATTTTTGCTGATGCTGTATCTTGAGTATTTAAAGTGAATGTGAATTCATCTTTACCAAGAGCCTTCTTCGCTTTTTCAAGATGTGCTTTAGCTTCCTTCGGATTATATTTCAATGGAGATTTTACCAATGAAGCATAATCTTTACCATCTTCAAGAATAGCTGTTTTCTTAGCTGTAAAGCCATCAAATGGTGCAGATCCATTATTTAAGACTGTATCAACGTAATCTTTTTTGTTGATAGATTGTGCTACTGCATAACGCATATCTTTGTTTTTAAATTCTTTTTGTTCTTTTTCATTGAGTTTCAAGAAGAACGTAGAAGCAAATAGTCTTTTGAACAGTGCAGGATTCTTTTCGTATTTATCTACCTGTTCAGAAGTTATTTCCGTAACATCTGCTGAACCTGTATCATATAAAGATGCACCTGCTTGTTGGTCTTTCAATATTTTATAGCTAACTTTATCCAATTTAACTGCTTTTTTGTCCCAGTAATCTTCATTTTTTTCTAAAAGAATTTTATCTTCCACTTTCCACTCTTTCACTTTGAATGGACCGTTATAGACAACTTTGTCAGCAGTTGTCCCATATCTCTTGCCATACTTTTTCGCAACTTTTTCATTTTGTGGCATGTATGTACCAAACGCTAGCATTTGATCAAAATATGGTAACGGTTTAGTTAGTTCAATTTGAAGTTTATATTTATTTAAAGCTTTAACGCCTAATTTATCGGGAGACATTTTACCTTCATTTATCTTCTGAGCATTCTTTAAATCATACATAATATATGCATATTCAGATGCTGTTTCAGGTTTCAATGCTTTTCTCCAAGCAAAGACGAAGTCATGTGCAGTAACTGGATCGCCATTTGACCACTTCGCATCTTTTCTAAGTTCAATCGTTAAAGTTTTACCGCCATTACTTTTTTTCGGCTTTTCTTTAGCAACACCTGGCTGAATTTTATCTTCTCTATCCAATGTATATAAACCTTCAAATACTTGGTTATATGTGTTGAATGAAACTTCATCAGAAGCTAATACACTATCTAATGTACTCATATCTTGAGAAATTACTTCTCGATACACTTGCCCTTTATCATCATAAATACCACCGCCTTGACTGCACCCACTGAGTATGAGGGCTGCTGCAGCAAGCATCATGGCTAATGAAATTAATTTTTTCTTCATCGCTTTATCCCCCTTACACTGTTTGTTGTAATCTTTGTTTTAATTCTTGCGCTTCCTCATCTGTCACAAAGACATAATGTCCTGGATTGATTTCTTGTAATGAACGTTCATCATTCTTTTCAGCATCTTCTTTATAGACAATACGTGTTCTTGTACGTTCACTTTCAGGATCTGGTTGAGGTACTGCTGATAGCAAAGATTGTGTGTAAGGATGTAAAGGATGATTATAGATTTCATCCGCAGTCCCTAATTCTACAATTTTACCGAAATGCATAACCGCAATTCTATCTGAAATATACTTCACCATAGATAAATCATGGGCAATGAATAAGAAAGTAATACCTTTCTCACGTTGAAGTTTCAACAATAAGTTGACCACTTGTGCTTGAATTGAAACGTCTAGCGCTGAAATCGGTTCATCTGCGATGATGAATTCTGGTTCAACTGCCAAAGCACGTGCAATACCGATACGTTGTCTTTGTCCACCAGAGAACTCATGCGGATAACGATTCGCGTGTTCTTTATTTAAACCTACTGTTTCTAATAAGTCATATACGCGTTTTTTACGATCTTTCGTATTCTTTGCTAATTTATGAATATCAATACCTTCAGCAACGATATCCATCACTTTTAATCTCGGATTCAATGAAGCGTATGGATCTTGGAAAATCATTTGGATTTTCTTATTGAATTTCAACATATCTTTACGCTTTTTAATATCTTGTATGTTAACCCCTTCATAATAAACTTCTCCAGCTGTCGCATCATTCAACTTAATTAAGGCTTTACCAGTGGTTGACTTTCCGCAACCAGATTCTCCTACTAAGCCGAATGTTTCCCCTTTGAATATCTTGAATGAGATACCTTCAACAGCACGAACTTCATTACGCTTTCCGACATTAAAGTATTGTTTTAAGTTATTAACTTCAAGCAACACTTCTTGTGACGGTTCTTGTTGACGTTGTTCAGCTGTTTCCCTTTGTTCTTGTTCAATATTTTTTTGTTGCTCTAGCGCTGTATTTGATTCGTTAAATTTTTGTTCACGATTATCCTTCATTGAACGCCACCCCCTCTTGTCGTTGTGGTTTATCAAACTTATTCGCCATTTTTCTTTGACGTTGTTTCACAAGCTCTGGCGGTTCAACTTTCGGCGCTCTTTCATCTAACAACCATGATTTCACAAAGTGTGTCGGTGATACTTTGAACCATGGCGGCTCTTCTTCAAAGTCGATATCTAATGCATATTGACTTCGTGGTGCGAATGCATCTCCTTTTGGTGGGTGCAACAAGTCTGGCGGTGTTCCTGGGATTGCTGTTAATTCAATATCATTACCTGTTTCTAAGTCAGGCATTGAAGATAACAGTCCCCAAGTATATGGATGTTGAGGGTCATAGAATATTTCATCAATTTCTCCTCTTTCAATCATTTGTCCACCGTACATAACTGCAACACGGTCTGCGATATTTGCGACGACACCTAAGTCATGCGTAATGAAAATAATTGATGTATCAATTTTTTGTTGCAGACGTTTCATCAAGTCTAAAATTTGTGCTTGCATTGTCACGTCTAATGCTGTTGTCGGTTCATCTGCGATTAATACTTTTGGTTCACATGCAAGTGCTGTCGCAATGACAATACGTTGTCTTTGCCCACCTGAGAATTGGTGAGGATAAGCTTTAAAGCGTTGTTTCGCGTTTGGTAAACCTACCATTTCTAAAATCTCTAGCGCACGTTTTTTTGCTTGTGATTTACTATAGTTACGATGTTTAATCAGAGGTTCCATCACTTGTTTACCTATTTGCATCGTTGGATTTAACGACGTCATCGGATCTTGGAAAATCATAGAGATGTCTTTACCTCTTAATTTGATTAATTCTTTTTCAGGTTTTTGTGCTAAGTCTTCACCTAAGAATAAAATTTCGCCTTTTTTAATTCGGCCAGCATCTCCTTGGAAGAGTTTTGTCAGTGCTTTCGTTGTCACTGATTTACCAGAACCTGATTCACCTACAATCGCAAGAGTTTCTCCCTTTCTCAAATAAAAGTCTACACCACGTACAGCTTGCACTTCTCCAGCATCAATATCAAAGGAGACATGCAAGTCGTTTACTTCTAATATTTTATCTGACATCCTTTTTGCCTCCCTTATTTACGCATTTTCGGATCGAATGCATCACGTAATCCATCACTGAATAAGTAGAAGAATAAAATCAATAAACTTAAAATCAATGCTGGAATAAATAATTCATGTGGATGAATCAATAACATCGCGCGTCCGTCATTTACTAATGAACCAAGTGATGTTTTAGGTGCTGGTACACCGATACCGATGAAGCTTAAGAATGCTTCGAAGAAAATTGCACTTGGTACTGTGAACATTGAAGTTACAACAATTGCTCCTAATGTATTTGGTAAAATATGACGGAAAATCAATTTCCCTTTAGAAGCCCCTAATGTACGTGATGCTAATACGAATTCTTGTCCTTTTAATTTTAAGAACTCACCACGAACAACACGGCTCATGCCAATCCATCCTGTAATGGCCATTGCTAAAATAATTGTCCAAATTGAAGGTTCGAAAATCAATACGAATAAAATTACGACAATCAAGTTCGGAATAGAAGCGATGATTTCTATAATCCGCTGCATGACGTCATCTGTTCGTCCTCCAAAGAATCCGGATATTGCCCCGTAAACTACACCGATAAAGATATCTAGTGCTGCGGCAACAACACCGATGAATAATGATACTTGTGCACCTTGCCAAGTACGTGACCATAAGTCACGACCTAATTGGTCTGTCCCAAACCAGAAGTTCTCTTTCACACCAGCTTCTTTATATGCGTCTTTGCCATCTGCACCTACACCGTCAAACGGTAAGAAAGGTATTTTGTCTAAGACAGGTATTTTTGCTGGTAAGTTTCTGCGGTCTACATCTTGTTCAGCATAATCATGGCTGCTGATTAAAGGACCGACAAGTGCCATGATGATGATTAAAATTAATCCGATCATCCCGACTACTGCAAGTTTATTTCGTCTTAATTGGCTCCAAGCATCTTGCCAGAAGTTTTTACTTTCACGTTGAATTTCTGGTTCTTTATCAATATCTTGTTCTACTAAGATAAAGTCAGGCGCATTCTCGCCATCTGTCGTATGTGATAACGTTGCATTGGAGTAATCTCCATGCAAGTGTTGTTTTTTGTCTTCTGCCATTATTTCTTACCTCCTTGTATCCTAATACGCGGATCGATAATTCCATATAAAATATCCACTATGAAAATCGATACGATGAATAACGTACTGAATAAAAGAGTGGTTGCCATAATGACAGAGAAGTCATTCGTTTGAATCGATCTTACGAACTGATCCCCTAGTCCTGGAACCCCGAAGATATTCTCGATTGTAAGTGTCCCTGTTAAAATTCCAGCTAACATCGGCACGATGATTGTGATAACTGGAATCAATGCATTTCGTAATGCATGGCCGAATAGCACACGCATCATTGAATTCCCTTTGGCTCTCGCAAGTAAAATATAATCAGAACTCAGCACTTCGATCATTTCCGCTCGTATGTATCGTGCGACTGTCGCAAGTACGCCTGCTGAAAGTGCGAGTGATGGCAGAATAGCTGTTGAAATACCTTCCCAACCTGCAACTGGGAACCATCTTAATCTTACTGAGAACACATATTGTAATAATACTGCTAATACGAATGATGGTACTGAAACAGCGATAACTGAAATAACTGTCGCTGAGTAATCCACCCATGTATTTTGTTTTGTTGCTGCTGCAACACCCAAAATCAATCCTAAAACAATCCCGATGACCATCGCCGCAAGTCCCATTTCAATTGACGGAATCAAACGAGGTTGAATTAAATCCCACACTGGTTGGTTATGATATTGGAATGAAACCCCAAAATCTCCTGTGACTACGTTCTTTAAGTAGTGCAAATATTGTACAATGACTGGATCATTCAAACCGTAGGTCTCGTTCAAAATCTCCTTTTGATCTGCGCTTAACTTTGCATCATTAAACGGTGAACCTGGCATCAATTTCATTAAGAAGAAAGTGATAGTCATAATGATAAACAAAGAAATAAGCATGTACCCAAAACGCTTGAGTATATATCTAAGCATTGACAATCCCCCTTATAGATTCAAATTAAACATTCCCTTCTAATTATCAGAAATATTTTAATATTAGTATATCGGTACTTTACATTTAAAATCAACACAATTTTTTGAATAATTTAAATGTTATAACAAAAAGTTCCGTCACACATGTGTAACAAATATAGCAATATCAATAGATTACGTGCTTTTTGTTTCTTGTATTTCTATTAAAAAAACTTTATAGTTATTACTAAATAAATGCTGATGAATTACTTTTAAATTTTTAATGAATCGAGAGGTAATCGTGATATGAATAAACATTTCCGATGGATTTTCTGGGCAATATTCTCACCTGTTTTAAGTTTGATTATTTGGCTGTTTCGCGAACATACGTGGACCCAATTTATCGACATTTTATTCATTGTCAGTATGTTGCTTTTTATTGTCGGCTTCGTTTTCATCTTAGTTCAAGATGGTATCTTTGATGCGACAAGCTATGGTTTCAGGCGTTTGCGCTACCAAATGTCTAGTGCCAAACATCGTAAAGCACATGTTGATGATGAATTTATTAATCCTAAACAAGTTAAAAGAGAGGTCTATATTGTAGAACGTTGGACGATCTATTTAACTTTAGTCAATGTGGTTTATGTCATTTTATGTTTGCTAGCGACTTTCACTTTTTAACCACAAAAAAAACGGCAGAGTGATTTCACTTTGCCGTTTTTTTCTACCTATTTAATTGCTAGTTTTATTTACCACTTAATTTCAATTGTCTATTCAGGATATACAAAGGAAACTTTTCACATATTATACATCATTGACAAAATCTAAATTTTTAGTACTAAACAAGAAAATTTAACATAAGTTATTTATCTATTTTTTGTATTTCTTATTAATTTAATACATTCATTGTAGGGTTTTCAGTGAAATATAGTAATAATCGCATGTCTTTTTGTATATTAAACCTGAAAAATCCATTCGTTTTGTTACACTATCGCATCTGTATATTCAATATGAATGCTCCTGCATAAAATACAATTGTATTTTCAGGAAAGACAAAAGCCAGATATTTGCACTCTGATTTAGAGTCCAAACATCTGGCTTATTTTTAGGTCTATTTAAAATTAGTCTTCAAATTTTTTCAATACTAATACTGCGTTGTGACCACCGAAACCTAAACTATTACTCATCGCATATGTGATGTCTAAGTCTTGTGCTTCATTTGGCACGAAGTCTAAATCACATTCAGGATCTGGTGTTACTGCATGGATTGTTGGCGCAACTTTACTATCACGAATAGAAAGCGCTGAGAAGATAGCTTCTAAACCACCTGTAGCACCTAATAAGTGGCCAGTCATTGATTTAGTTGAGCTGACTTTCAAGTTTTTCGCAGCATCTCCGAATGTATTTTTAATCGCAAGAACTTCAGTCAAGTCACCTACTGGTGTACTTGTACCATGTGCGTTTAAGTATTGTACATCTTTCGGTTCGATACCTGCATCATCCATCGCAGCTTTCATTGCGCGAGAACCGCCTTCACCTTCAGGCGCTGGTGCAGTGATATGATACGCATCACCTGTTGAACCATAACCAACGATTTCAGCGTAAATTTTCGCACCACGTGCTTGTGCTGATTCTAACGACTCAAGTACTACGATACCTGCACCTTCACCCATTACGAAGCCATCACGGCCTTCTTGGAATGGACGACATGCTGTTTCTTTGTCATTGTTTGTAGATAACGCACGGCTTGCGCTGAATCCAGCAATTGCCATATGTGTAATCGGCGCTTCACTACCGCCAGTTACCATCGCATCTGCATCACCGCGTTGGATAATTTTAAATGCTTCACCAATTGAGTTAGTACCTGTTGCACAAGCTGTCACTGTTGAACCGTTTGGTCCTTTAGCACCTAAATCAATTGATACTTGGCCTGTTGCCATATCAGGAATCAACATTGGTACGAAGAACGGACTGACACGGCGTGGTCCACGATTTAACAATTGGCTATGTGCCACTTCGAAAGTTTCCATGCCTCCGATACCTGAACCAATCCATACACCGATTCTGTCAGCTGTTTTATCATTAATATCCAACTTCGCATCTTGTACCGCTTCACGTGCCGCTACTACCGCATACTGTGTGAAACGATCCATACGACGTGCTTCTTTTCTATCGATATAATCTTCAACATTGAAGTCTTTTAATTCTCCGCCTAAATGAACATTGTAATCAGATGTGTCAATACGAGTAATCTCATCAATTCCGTTAACACCTTTTAAAGCGTTTTCCCATGACGTTTCTGCATCATTTCCTAATGGAGATAATGCGCCAATTCCTGTAATTACAACGCGTTGCTCTTTGCTCATACCTTATCCTCCTATTTTCCCCATCTTAATGTAATTGCGCCCCAAGTCAGGCCGCCGCCGAAACCGACTAGCACTAAGACATCGCCGTCTTTAATTCTGCCGTTTTCGAGTTCTTGTCCAATACTTAACGGAATAGAAGCCGCTGAAGTATTGCCGAATCTATCTACTGATACACTCATTTTTTCTTTTGGAATACCTAAGCGTTCACGAGCAGATTCCATGATTCTGATGTTCGCTTGATGCGGTACGAACATATCGACATCATCAGCAGTTAATCCGGCTTTATCCACTACATTACGAGAAGCTTCTCCCATAATACGAACCGCAAATTTAAACACTTCACGACCATTCATAAAGATTTTGCCGTTATCGTGGTTCAAGTATAAATACTTGCCGCCACTGCCGTCAGAACCCATTTCATAGCTTAAGATACCATGTCCTTCAGATACTTCACCGATTACTGCTGCACCTGCACCATCACCGAATAAAATAGCAGTCGAACGATCTGTTAAATCAGTAATTTTAGAAAGTTTATCCACACCGACTACTAAAATATTATGATAGTCACCTGACTGTATGTACTGTTTGGCAGTAATCAAGGAATACATAAATCCTGAACATGCTGCTAATTGATCCATCGTCGCAACTTTTCCTAAACCTAAACGGTCTTGCAACATATTTGCTACAGTTGGAAACGGGAAGTCTCCTGTTGATGTTGCGACAATTACCATATCTATATCTTCAGGTTTAATTCCTGCATCTTCAATTGCTTTCACACTTGCTTCATAAGCAAGATCTGATGTTTCTTCGTCTTCGCCTGCCCATCTACGTTCTTTGATTCCAGTCATTTTAGAAATCCATTCATCAGATGTTTCTAAAAACGATTCAAAATAGGCATTGTCTACTACTTTTTCTGGAACGTAAGTTCCAAAACCTTTAATACCCACATTCATGGTTCTACACCTTCTTAAAAATAATTTTAATACCAGGTATTAATTTATCATATTCTACTTTTTGAATACAAGTGCTTTATTCGTATCCATCATGACATTGCTTACACTATTATAATATTTGAACGCGCGTATCACAATAAATGTGATGTTGTTTCATCTTCTACAACTTGGCTCTTGTGTCGAATTTCCTGATTTCACTATACAAAGCAATTACTCTATTTTATAATTGAACTAAAGATGAAATATGGAGGCACAACAGATGAAATACATTATGGTACTATTCTGGTCTGTTTTGCTGCTTCAAATGGTTAACTTCGTGTTAAACAGTTTAGCCGGCGGCGGAACATTAGATATGGTTCTTCCATTAGTTTTAGCAGTTGTCTTTACACTTGCTATCGTTGCTTTAGACGCACTAATGAAACCTATTAAGCCATCTGCTGCAGAAGAAGACAGTAAACAATAACAGCCCGCATTTCGCATCCAGCAAAAGTTCTTGCTGGATTTTTTTATGTATGAAAACAGCCGTATCAAATGCGATACGGCTGTTTCTTTATATTAATCATTATATTTGTGCTTTTTCTACATCAAATTGTAAACCATCATCATCTAAGTCAACTTTAATTGTTGTACCTTCTGGTAATGATTCTTTAATCATCATACGTGCTAACGGCGTTTCAATTTGACGTTGTACAAAACGTTTTAATGGACGCGCACCAAATTGCGGTTCATATGCTTCTTCACCCAACCATTTTTTCGCTGCGTCTGACACTTCAATTGAAATACGTTGATCTAATAAGCGGATATTCAATTCTGCTAAGATTTTTTCTACAATCAAGCTCATGTCATCTACTGATAATGGACGGAATAATACAATATCATCCATACGGTTCAGGATTTCAGGTTTGAAGAATTGATTTAAATTATTCATGACTGCTTTTTCTGTGTCTTCTGTAATTACACCTGTTTCTTTCACTTGTTCAAGTAAGATTTGCGAACCGATGTTACTTGTCATAATGATGATTGTGTTTTTGAAGTCTACGTTACGGCCTTTAGAATCTGTTAAGTGACCTTCATCTAATAATTGTAATAACACGTTGAAGACATCAGAGTGTGCTTTTTCTACTTCATCTAATAAGATGACTGAGTAAGGATTACGACGCACTGCTTCTGTTAATTGACCACCTTCATCGTGACCTACATAGCCTGGAGGCGCTCCAATTAAACGAGAGACAGAGTGTTTTTCCATATACTCACTCATGTCGATTCGAATCATGTGTTTTTCTGAATCGAATAAGCTAGAAGCTAATGCTTTAGCAAGCTCTGTTTTACCGACACCTGTTGGTCCTAGGAATAAGAAACTTCCGATTGGACGGTTAGGGTCTTTAATACCTGCACGTGCTCTGATAACCGCATCTGCAACTAAATCAACGGCTTTATCTTGACCTACGACACGTTCATGCAAGATATCGTTTAAGTGTAGTAATTTGTCACGTTCACTTTCCACTAATTTTGTAACTGGAATACCTGTCCATTGACTGACGATATCTCCGATTTCTTCATCAGTCACAATTTCACGGATAATACGTTCTTCATCACCAACTTGATCATCTTGGAACGCATCTTCTAATTCACGTAATTCTTTTTCTAATTGAGGGATTTTACCGTGTTGCAATTCCGCTGCTTTTTCAAGATTATAGTTATTTTCAGCATCTTCTAATGCTTTACGGCTTTCATCAAGCTCTGCTCGTTTTTCTTGTAGTTTCGCAATTTTTTCTTTTTCTTGTTCTACACGAGATTGTAACGCTGCTTGTTTTTCTTTTTCATTTGAAAGCTCTTCTTGAAGTTCTTTCAAACGTTGTTGGCTGACACTGTCTGATTCATGTTGTAGCGCATTTTCTTCAATTTCTAACTGCATTACACGACGGTTGACTTGGTCGAGTTCTGTCGGGTTAGAACCCATTTCTGTACGAATTGTCGCACATGCTTGGTCTACTAAGTCAATTGCTTTATCTGGTAAGAAACGATCTGTGATATAACGATCTGATAATTCTGCTGCAGCAACTAATGCACGGTCTTGAATACGTACACCATGATACACTTCATAGCGTTCTTTCAATCCACGTAAAATAGAGATTGTATCTTCTACATCAGGTTCAGACACGTTTACTTTTTGGAAACGACGTTCTAATGCTGAGTCTTTTTCAATATATTCACGATACTCATTTAAAGTTGTTGCACCGATACAGTGTAATTCACCACGTGCTAACATCGGTTTCAACATGTTGCCTGCATCCATCGCACCGTCTGTTTTACCTGCACCGACTAGCATATGCAATTCGTCGATAAAGAGAATAATACGACCATCAGCATCTTTAATTTCTTTTAAGACTGCTTTTAAGCGTTCTTCGAATTCACCACGGTATTTTGCACCAGCCACTAATGCGCTTAAGTCTAATTCGAAGATTGTTTTATCTAATAAGGATTCCGGCACGTCTTTTTTCACAATTCGTTGTGCTAATCCTTCAACAATCGCAGTTTTACCGACACCTGGTTCCCCGATTAAGACAGGGTTATTTTTCGTTTTACGACTTAAGATACGAATCGTATTACGAATTTCTTCATCTCTTCCGATAACTGGATCCATATTTCCTTGTCGGACTTCTTCTACTAAATCACGACCATATTTTTCAAGTGCTTCATAGTTCGCTTCTGGATTTTGTGATGTCACGTGATTTCCTCCTCTGATCTTCTTAATAATTTCTTTGATTACTTCATTTTTATTTCCGACGTATGATTTAGTTGTCTCATCAACTTCCATGGCTGCTAACAACACATGTTCCATTGATACAAACTCATCATCATAGTCTTTCATAATAGCTTCTGCTTTATTAAACAGCGTATTGGTTTCATTGCCGATATATTGACCATATTGAATATTATCGCCTTTAACTGTCGCATGGCGTTTTAATTTTGAATCATATGCGTTCGCTAACTCACTCGTATCAATATTGGCACGTTCTAATACACTATTAAATAAACTATCTGTTTCTTTTAAGGCAGCTAATAACACCGCTTCTATTTCTACATTTTGTTGTTCATAGTCTTGTGCAAGTTGAATCGCTTGTTGTAACGCTTCTTGCACGGCATAGGTCATCTTATTTGCATCCATTCTCTTCACCTCTGTTACTCAGTATGCTTGCAAGTCCTTTTTACTTTGACTTTCTTTGACCTTATACATAGTATAGAGCATCGACCCTTTATTTTTCAACTTATAACGCTTCGTTTCAGTAAATTTTTCTCTTCTTTTTAAGTCATTCCTCGTATGCTTTACCACAAAACTTTTACCTATAACAAACTCACTCTAAATATAAGAAAAGAACTGAAATCAGCGTTCATTTTCTGATTTCAGTTCTTGTATTCGTTTCTATTTACTTGTCTTTTTTACTGAGACCCATTGTTTTAATGATTTCATCAGATAATGCTTTAACACCTGGATACTCTAAATGAATACCGTCGTATGCGAAGTATTCAGGATGTCCTGCCGAACGTTTATACCAATCTACGAGTTTAACGTTTTTATGTTCTTTAGCCGCTTCTTTCATCAATTGGTTAACGTGTCCTTCATAAGAACGCGGCACACGTGTGTTGACTAAATAGATGTCTGCTTTACCGAATGATGCGATGACATCATCTAATTGTTCTTTATTGAAGTCACCATTCGTACCTAATTCAATAATGACTTGGTCGCCTTTTTTATTATAATGACTGTAATTTTGTTCGATTAATGGTTTAGCTTGGTACATATTACGTCCCACTTTACCATCAATGACTGAATGCGGTACTTGTTCTTTAAAGCGTTCACCAATATCAACCATAACAGAGTCACCGATTAATAAAGGTTTCACTTTATTGTATACTTCAACTTGTTCTTCTGGCTGCTTACCGCCGCCATTGCCTAAGAAATCAATTTTGCCATACGGCACTGGGCGTACCACATATTTATCAATTGAATTTGTATTGAATTGAGTCGCTTTATCCGCAGTTTTATCTTTACCGTAATGATCAAAGACACCTGCTAAAATTACCGCAAACGGAATCGCAATGACTAATAATGCCAGCCAATGAACCCAAATACGTTTTGATTTCGTTCTAAATGACAACATTTTGAAGCCTTGTTTTCTAAATGGTGTTTCAACATAACGATAAGACACTTCGGCCATAATGAATGTTAAAACAACATCTACGACATACACCCATACTGGAATTTGTCCTGCTACAAAGTAGCGATGCAATAATACGATAATTGGGAAATGCCATAAATATAAACTATATGAGCGTTGTCCGATATATACAAATAATGGATTGCCCATAAAGCGTGCTAATAAGCCGCTCGGATGTACCACACTTGCAATTAAGAAGAGTGTAATCCCTGAAATCAAGTAGAAACCACCGTTATAAATCCAGTAACTTTGGTCTTCTACAACGACAAATAAAGCCATTAAAATTGCTAATGAGATAACTCCCATCAAGTCAACTGACATACGTACCGCAAGCGGCGGATCTTTTCTCAAACGGTTCGGCGGCCATAAAAATGCAAGAATGACACCGAGTAATAACGTTTGCAAGCGTGTATCTGTACCGAAGTACACACGTGAGAAGTTCATGCCAGGATGTGTAATCCACACCATTGCTAATAATGAAGCTAATGAGATAATCCAAAATATCAATACAATTTGTTTATGTTTCTTAACTTTAGCCAGTAATAAAATCAAAACTAAAGGAAAGAATAAATAGAATTGTTCTTCAATCGCAAGAGACCATAAATGTTTTAAAGGTTCAAATGAAAATTGGTCGAAATAATTGACATCTTTAGCGATATACCACCAGTTAGAGACGTAAAAAATAGCCGCAATCGCATCTTGTTTAACACGAAGTATTTCATCTCTTTGGAATAACAACGTAAATATCGTAGTTACACTGACCACAAATAACATTGCTGGAATCAAACGTTTAATACGTCTGTACCAGAAGCGCTTTAAACTGATCGTTCCTGTTTGATGATGTTCTATTAATAAAAGACTTGTGATTAAATATCCAGAAATAACAAAGAACGTATCTACACCAAGAAATCCGCCTGAAAGCCATTGTTTATTTAAATGGTAGATAAGAATACCGAGCACAGCAATTGCCCTTAACCCATCTAAACCAGGCATATAGTTCATTTTTTTAGGTTTTTCAGGTGATGCACTGTTCTGAGCTGAACTGCGTTTCAAATTAGTCATGCATTTACCTTTCTTTCTGATTTAAGATTTTGCGTGGTTCATTGTGCTCTATGTATGTGACAGAACACGTGAGTGTCATAATTACCAATTGTAATATTAATGTAATATTCTTGCAATATCAAGATATTTTATAGTTATTTGAATAAATCTTTTATTTAGCATGAATCACACAACTCATTTATAACAATTTTGTGAACAAGTACAATTCGGGATAAAAAAAACGACTTATCGTCTTCAGCTATTTTTCATTAGCTTTAAACAAATAAGTCGTTTCATTTCTTATATCATTGGCATGATATCTCTTAGCTCACGCCTAAAGCGATTTTCGCATAGCGTGACATCATATCTTTATTCCATGGCGGATTCCAAACAACATTCACTTCAGTATCTTGAATTTCCGGAATTTCTGCAAGCGCCATTTTGATTTGTTCAATAATTTGCGGTCCTAAGGGACAACCCATTGATGTTAGTGTCATCTCTACTTTACATAAACCATCGTCTTCGAGATTGACTTTATATACTAAACCTAAGTTGACGATATCAATGCCGAGCTCAGGGTCAATTACGTTTTCTAATGCACCTAAGATATTATCTTTTAATGCTTCATCCATTATATTCACCTCTTTTATGCAATTATGGTTATTATCAATATATCAAATATCCGACAAAACTCCAATAAAATGCTATTATAGGAATACATTCACAAAAAAATGAATCAGCCTATTTATAGACAATGTTTCATATAAGGAGATTGAGCAGTGTTTATACTCAATTCATCCATTTCATGCGTCAAACCGCATTTAGATTTATTTATCAACTTAAGCACAAGGAGATTATACTATGGAACCTTATTTAATTTGTTTAGATTTAGACGGAACATTATTAAACGATGAAAAAGAAATTTCACCATATACATTTAAAGTTTTACAAACGTTAAAAGAACAAGGCCACCATATCATGATTGCGACAGGCAGACCTTTCAGAGCCAGCCGCCCTTATTATGACCAATTAGGTTTAAATACGCCGATTGTCAACTTCAATGGTGCCTATGTGCATAATCCGACAGATGCTGACTTCCCTGTCACACATGAGACATTGGATCCAGACTTGGCCTCAAGTATTATTGACGCATTACGTAATATGCAGGTAAAAAATATTATCGCAGAAGTAAAAGACCATGTCTTTATCGATACGTACGATGAACATCTATTCGAAGGTTTCTCTATGGGCAATCCTAAAATTGAGACTGGAGATATCGTCAGCCAATTAAATGAATCACCGACTTCTATTTTAATCGAAGCCGAAGAGCATATGATTCCAAGAGTAAAACAAATGTTGTCACGTTTCTTCGCAGAAAGTATTGAACATCGCCGCTGGGGTGCGCCATTCCCAGTTATAGAGATTGTTAAACGGGGTATAAGTAAAGCGAGAGGAATTGATAGTGTGAAAGATGCACTCGGTGTAGACCGTAATCACATTATCGCTTTCGGCGACGAAGATAACGATACCGAAATGATTAAATACGCGAAACATGGCGTAGCGATGGATAACGGCTTAGATGAACTGAAACACATCGCAAAAGAAACAACTTATTCTAACAACCAAGACGGTATCGGCCGTTATTTAAATGACTTTTTCAGTTTAAATATTCCTTATCAAGAAAACGCAAACGTGCATTCTTGTTAATATAAATCTTATCAATTCAAGGTTTGCAAGTGTTTTAAAGACAATCTATTATGACACTTTGTATCAACCTTGTTTTTTTATTACATCATATTGGAGGTAAAAACATGACACATATTATTATTGTCGGCGGTGTCGCTGGCGGCGCAACAGTCGCAAGCCAATTACGCCGATTAAATTCAGACTATAAGATAACAGTGTATGAGAAAGATCGTGATGTGACTTTTGCGAACTGTGGTCTTCCCTATTATTTAGGCGGTATTATTCCAGATCGTTCGCAATTGCTCAATTACACACCTGAAGGTTTAAAAGAACAAAAAGATATCGATGCACATGTCTATCACGAAGTTACACATGTTGATCCTTCTAAAAAAGAAGTGACAGTCAAAAACAGAGAGACTGGCGAAACATTCACAGACAATTACGATAAATTAATTTTAAGTCCAGGTTGTCGCGCAAACTCACTCCCACTGGACACTGATATGGCCTTTACACTACGTAACCTAGAAGATACAGATGCAATTGAAAACTACATTAAACAAAATAATGTTAAAAAGGTACTGATTGTCGGTGCCGGCTACATTTCATTAGAAGTCTTAGAAAACTTATATCATCACGGTTTAGAAACGGTATTAATCCACCGCTCAGATAAAGTCAATAAATTCATGGATCAAGATATGAACCAAGTGATTTTCGATGCGATGGATGAACGCAAAATTGATTATCGACTCAATGAAGAAATTGACACTGTAGAGGGTAAAACGGTGCACTTCAAATCAGGTAAACAAGAAGACTTCGACATGATTATTGAAGGGCTCGGTATTGTACCGAACAATGAATCATTTAAAGATACTGACATCAAATTAGATGACGATGGTTATGTCCCAGTCAACGCATACTTCCAAACGAACTTTGAAGACATTTATGCGATTGGCGACATTGCCTCTTACTATTATCGTCATGTTGACTTACCAACACGTGTACCGCTAGCTTGGGGTGCACATCGTGCTGCCAGCATTGTAGCACAACATATCGCTTTAGACAGTGCTCCGCCGTTTAAAGGCTTCTTAGGCGCAAATGCGGTGAAATTCTTTGATTATACTTTAACGAGTGTCGGTATCTCACCAAACGAATTGAAACACTTTAATTATGGTATGACTGAAAATGAACAATACAACCATGCCAGCTACTTCCCTGGCGCAGAACGTGTCCATTTACGTGTCTATTTCGACAAAGATACACGTCGTATTTTACGCGCTGCCGCAGTCGGTAAAGCAGGTGCAGATAAACGTATTGATGTACTTTCAATGGCCATGCAAAACAATATGACCATTGATGAACTAACTGAATTTGAACCAGCTTATGCGCCGCCTTATAGTTCACCTAAAGATATTATTAATATGGTGGGTTATAAAGCGCAATCTAAATAATATATATTATTTAGAGAAAATCCATAAAACCATCAAGTATTCAAAAATAAATTAAAAATAATTATAATCATTATAATTAAGCTAAGGTTATATGTTATCATAGATACGGAATATTGAAGAAATGGGGAAATTACATGTTACATTTACACATTTTCAGCTGGGTCATCGGGATCATTTTATTTATCGCAGCTTATTTCAGTTTTAAATCACCCGGTGCACCTAAGAAAGCTTACAAACCGTTGCACATGGCATTACGTTTGTTCTTAGTATTGATCTTATTCAGTGGTGTGTGGCAAGTTGTTGTAGAATTCGCTACTGCAACAGGTAGTGCACATATGTTACTCACATTAAAAATGATTTGCGGTATCGCAGTTGTTGCTTTAATGGAAGTGACATTAATCCGTAAAGAACGTTCAGTTTCACACACAGGTTTATTCTGGGGTACGATCGTTCTAATCATTATCACAATGGCATTAGGCATTATCTTACCAGAAGGACCAATCTCAAGCCTATTCGGCATTGGTAATTAATAAACCATTTAAAGCTCGTCACATGTAGTAACGAGCTTTTCTTATTGCGTTTAAACTTTAAGTGAAAATTAATTTTTCTATTTTGGATATTAAAAGACCCGAGTTGAAACAAATTCATTTCAACTCGGGCTTTATTATAATAATATGCTTAATTAAAAAGCATGATGATAATTAATTACTCTTCTTCTTTAGAGATAAAGTTAGTTAAAGTACCGATATTATCGATTGTTACTTTAACTTCATCACCAGGTTGTAAATATTGAGGCGGATTCATACCTGCCCCAACACCTGATGGTGTACCTGTCGCAATGATATCACCTGGGTGTAAAGCAACAAATTTAGAGATTTCTGCGATCAATTCATCAATTTTAAGAATCATTTGACTTGTATTGCCATCTTGACGAATTTCATTGTTTACTTTTGTGACAATATTTACGTCTTCAGGTGTCGGTAATTCATCTTTAGTAACGATATAAGGACCCATTGGGCAACCGCCAGTTAAGCTTTTAGATAAAAAGGCTTGGTCTTGTTGACGTTGTGCTGTACGGTCTGTGATATCGTTAATGATTGTATAGCCGTATACATAGTCTAATGCTAAACCTTTAGGAATTTTCTCGCCTGATTTACCGATAACAACCCCTAATTCACCTTCATAATCCAATGTATCTGTAATATCTTTATGGTTAGGAATTGTTGATTCATCACCTGTTAAAGATGATGCTGCTTTTGTGAACACGTATAAGCGTTCTACACTATGATTCAATTCATCCGCATGCTCTTTATAGTTACGTCCGAATGCAATCACATTGTTCGGCGGTGTCACAGGTGGTAAAAATTCTAAGTCTGCAAATTGTACTTTATAGTCTTCTGAATTTGGACTATCTGTTGCTGCGACAACTGCTTTACGCACTTGCTCTTGGAAATCTAATGTATGGTTTTGTTCTAAACCTTCTAATAAAGTCTTAGGATGGAAGTCGCCTTCACCAAAATCTGCGAAAACTTTTCTTAAATCCCAAGCTGCTTCTTCACGTTTTACTTTCACACCATACGATGTTTCATCATTATATTTGAATGATAAAAATTTCATTCAATATCAGCTCCTCATCTCAATCTTAATTTACATTATAACTGTATTTTCAGAAAAATAACAAATATTTAATAAACACTTCCAAATATAGGGAGTGATAATATGAAAATACAAACTAAACGTCTAATCCTCTTAATTATCTCTACCCTGTCCATTTGGAATTAATGCGAAGTGTCATCTAATCTTAATTCACCGTATTGGAAGAAATACAGCGAACCTTTGACTTTCGTGTTTAAAATCGTCTCAAGTGCGGCTTGATAATAGTACATTTGTACTTTATAACGCGCTTTTAATTTTTCGCCGACTTCTTCATCTGTTTCACTTTTTCGTTGGTTAAAGGCGTCAGTTTTATAGTCCACAAAGTAATACTGATCATCTTGTCGATAAATCAAGTCAATCATCCCTTGGATAATAGAAACATCTTCATTTTGATCCATTTCGTGATCAACTTTACTTTGGTTGACCACAAAAGGTACTTCGCGCATAATCTGATCACTTTGCGCAATCTTCATATAAAGATCACTATTGATGAATTTAACAACTTCTTTCATACGAATGTCTTGTTTCGCATCATCTTCGATAATATTCTTCTCAATCAAATGATCAATATATTGATCTAATTCATCTTCAGTCATACGCTCAGTTTTAAACGGTAAATGCTGCATCACTGTATGCATCAATGTCCCGATTTCATTAGCTTTACGTTTTTGATGTTGACGTAAAAATTGCGGACGTTCATAAGTCGAAGCACCTAAACGGTATTGGCGGACACGTTCATAACTTGTGCCGCTTTCTTCTGTTTCTAACTGACGTTTCAATTCAGATACAGATTGTTTCGTCGGTTTGACCATATCTTTTTGATATGGATATTCAAACGCTAATTGTTGTTCAATTTGACGTTCTACTTCTGGTTGACCAGACTGATAATCAATAATATCTGCCACCGTACGATAATCTTCTTTGTCTTCTTCTGTTTCATCTGGTTTGATATCACTATAATCATCGATTTGAATTTCTACTTTAGGTTGAAGCGGTAATGCTAAATCATTAATATCTTGTTCAAACTTCAAATCATTAGTAATGCTGTGAGATTGATATTTCGCATAAATCGGATAAATCAGTTCAAATGGCGTTTTCGCACTCAAACGGTAACTAACAGGCAACTTATCTCCTGCAATCGCTGTACCAACCATTTTATCTAATGCTTGTTCGCTCTTCACACGTCCAATTAAGAATAATTGCTCTTTGGCTCTTGTTAAGGCTACATACATTAAACGCATTTCTTCAGAAATAATTTCATTTTCATTAATGGCTTTAAGTGTCACAGAGGCAAGTGATGGGAACGTGATATCTAGTTCAGTATCAAAGTAAGTCAAACCTAATCCGTATTTTTGATTTAAAATCACTGGTTGACTTAAATCCTGTTTATTAAACTGTTTACTTAATCCAGAATAAATCACAAATGGGAACTCTAAACCTTTACTAGAGTGAATGGTCATCATACGTACCACATCATCATTCGGACCAACGACATTCTCTTCACCGAAGTCTTGACCTCTTTCAATTAATTCATCAATAAATCGAATAAACTGGAAGAGTCCTCTGAAGCTGGATTTCTCGAATTCTACAGCTTTATTGAATAAACCATAAAGGTTTGCACGTCTGCCTTTACCGCCGATTAAACCACTGAAATATTGAATCACAAAGCGATCATTGTAGAAGCGGTCAATCAATTGATAGACTGGATGTTTTAAACTGAACGCTTGATAAAACGCTAAATCATCTAAGAAGTCTTGAAGTTTTTGAACTAAGCGCACATCCGCTTCTTCACTCTGCATATAATGCTGAATCGATTGATAGAAATAATCATCATTCGGACTGACAATACGAATACTTGCGAGTTCATCTTCTGTAAATTGATAGATAACAGAACGCATCAGACCGACTAAATAGATGTCTTGAAGCGGGTTATCTACCGTTCTTAAGAAAGATAAGACCAGTCTGACTTCAGTTTGTTCAAAGTACCCTTCTTTACTATTTACATGAAACGGAATATCTCGGTCTTTAAACACCTGCTGCAATGCACGAGAACGACTATATCCACGCTCTAAAATCACAATATCTTTATACGTCGGTTTACGATAAGTCTTGTTCTTAATGTCATAGACTTCATGTTGATTTAAAATGGTTTCAACTTGATCTGCAATATATTCCGCTTCTTGTTCATCACCTGTAAGTTCAGATTCTGCTTCTTCTACTAAAACATTTAAATGTAATGGATGCGGTCTATCATCAAACGGTGCACCGAAATACAATTGTGCCGCTTCATCGTAAACAATCTCACCGACTGCTTCATCCATCATATGCTTAAACAAATAGTTGGTTGTAGATAATACTTCAGGTCTAGAACGGAAGTTTTGCGATAAATCAATGCGCATGCCAGAACTGCCATCTATATTGAAACGATTGTATTTTTCAATAAACAAACTAGGATCCGCTTGTCTGAACTTATAAATCGATTGTTTCACGTCACCAACCATGAAGAGATTACCATTTGTTTCGTCGCCGCGTTTCAAACAACTTAAAATCTGTTCTTGTACGCGGTTGGTATCTTGATACTCGTCCACTAAGATTTCGTCGAAGCGGTCACGGTAATGGCGTGCAATTTCAGTCGGATTCCCTGCTTCATCCATTAAAATTTGCAACGCAAAGTGTTCATAGTCAGAGAAATCTAAGATATTGCGACTACGCTTTTTGAGGCTGAACTGTTTAATCACATCTTGTGTAATTTGTGCTAATACCGCTACTCTAGGTGCTAGCGTCTGCATATCTGCTTTTAAATCTTCTGCTGAACGTGAGAAATAATCTTTTTTCACTTTCTCAACTGCTGCTTTATAGTCATCATAATATGATTTCGCGAGTTTTAGGCCGTCTTCAAAGCCTTCATTCGCTTCTTTAAGCTTCTTGGTAATACTTGGAAAACGCTTTGGCAATTGATGTTCACTGATTAACTCAGTGTTTAACACATCTCCTTCCATAGCACGTGCTAAAAACGCACGCTCACCTTCAACCACTTCTAAATGTTTTTCAACACCTGCGAATTCATGGTATAAGTCGTAACTCTTATTTAAATTTTCAAGTGCCGTATACATATAGACTTTCGCAATATTAATCAATAAGTCTAAGTACTCATCTTGAGTGTCAGTATTGTTATAAGGTTCTACTAATGATGACAGCCAAGCCATCGGTTGTGGATTCGCAACTGAGAAATAATACAGATTCTTAATGATTTTTCTGAACTTGTCATCACTTCTATCAGAAGATAAATGTTCTGTTAAATCAATAAAGGCTGGATCTAACGCATCATAATATTGTTCTAATACTTCATCTATAGTTTGTTCTAAGAGTAAGATGTTTTCAGCCTCACTGCTGGTTCTGAAATTCGGATCAATTTCTAGCACATCATAATGTTGCTGGATAAGTTTTAAACAAAAACTATGCAACGTCGAAATTTGAGCTTGATGAATTTTAACGCGTTGATTTTTCAAGTGTGTATTACTTGGATTTTCTAAAGATGCTTGTTGGATACGTTGTTCGACGCGGTGCTTCATCTCACGTGCACTTAAATTGGTAAACGTCACAACTAATAAACGGTCAACATCAACCTCATCACGTAAGATACGTTGAATAATTCTTTCAACCAATACAGCCGTTTTACCAGAACCCGCTGCAGCTGCTACTAAAGTATCTTGGCCTTTCGCGTAAATACTTTTCCATTGGCCGTCTGTCCAAATCACATCATTCGGTTTTTCTGGTATCATGCGTCATCCTCCTCTTCTTCTGATGCTACTTTCAATAATTCTATCGGGTTAATCGTTTCATCTACTGTACGATAACGTTTACTGTCAATCATGCCGTCCACATGACACACGGAACGATAATTACAAAAACGACACGGTAATTTTTGGTCATATTTCATCGGAGCGACCTCCGTATGGCCCTCCATAATATCAGACGCAATTTGTGTGAAGTTCTGTTTATTATGTTCAATAAATTTATAAATTGTTTCTGTATCTGCGACTGGATTGCTTTTACCTAATGCGCCGCTTTTCAACATATTCAACGGTACAATATCAGAAGTAAATTGAGGTTCTAAGCGTGAATCTTCTGCCTCAATCACATCTGGATCATTGTTGACCAAACCGCTTAATCTAAAGGATTTCAATAATTCTTTTTGACGTTTCTCTTCATCAATATCTGCCCAATTTGAGAACTTAACACGTGGTTCATGGACATGGAAATAAAGTAAGCCGCCAGGTTCAGTTTGTGCTGCTAAGTTTAGTCTTTCTTTATTTTGAAGCACGACATCCATATACGTCATCATCTGCATTTGTAGTCCATAATACACTTTAGTTAAATCTAACTCTGAACTGCCTTCTGATGACTTGTAGTCGATAATGTTCACAAAACTGCGGTCTTGGTTCGTATACGTGTCAATACGGTCGATTTGGCCACGGATATTAATCGGTATGCCTTGTGTTGTATATAACGCTTCTGCTTGAAGCTGATCTGGATTTTTCGGTTTTCTTCTAAATGATTTTTCAAACGCTTGAGGTCTGAATTTAGAGAAACTGCCTTGGTATTTCAACGCAGTCAATGTAGATTGAACAATCGCACCGATACGTTGAGACATATAACGATAATGCGCAGTAGAATTCAATAGATTGTATTGCACTGTCGGCAATATTTGTTCTAAAGCTTCTGTTGTTAATTGACGTATCTGTTGATTTGTCAGGTTTTTGAAATCCCCTTGAACTTTATCCGCAATATATTTTAAAACTGCATGGAAGATATCTCCTAAATCAAAGTTCTCTAGTTTATATTTTGTACGTTCGTTCAAGCGTAAACCATGAGAAGCATAGTGTTTGAATGGACAATTTTGGTAACCTTCAAAACGCGATACACTAGCATTAATAGTTGATCCATACAAATCTTTTGTTTGTGTTTCATTCAGTTGTACGGTTTTATTATCATACGTCAATGCAGATGTCAGATAGTTTAAACCTTGTTTCAGTTTATCGTGATGCATCATTGCTTGATACGCATCTAACCAAGACTCTGCGGTTAATTCATGATGCAACCAACTTTGAAGAGCTTCAAATAGATTGATTTTTGTTTGATGTGGGTGTTCCATTAACGTTAATGGATTTTGTTGTGCAATAAAGGCGATATTTTGTACCTCTAAATTCGTATATAAATCTTTGATACTTTGGATAAATGGACTTGCTTCTTTTTCATCATTATTTAAGCCCATTAAGCTGTATGAGAATGTCACATAAGTAGTTGCACGTGTCATCGCAATATAGCACACAAAGGCTTCATCCATTTGTAAGATATCTGCTGTTGGACTCAGTTCTAATTGCGTTTCTTCTTGGAAGTATTTTTTCTCTTCATCACTGATTAAGCTTGAATTAGAGATCGCTTGGGGCATAATGCCATCATTCATACCCACAATATAGACATGCGTTTTATTATCTACTTTTGCTAAGTCCATCGTACCGATAGACACTTGGTCTAAAGTTTGTGGAATCATCACAAATTCTAATTGTTCTAAGCCGACATCGAATAATTCTAAGAAGCGTTTTTGTGACATTTCAGTATCTCCAAAGACTGTCGCAAGATCATCTAATGTTTGAATCAAACCATTCCAAACTTGATCAAGTTCTTCAGCTTGTTGATGTTTGCCTGCTAAATCCAACTCATCACGTTCAGTCATTAATTGACTCGGTAAATTAAAGGCTTCGCATACTTTATAGAAAGCAGCCGCAAATTCTACTGCGGTATGTGCTTCACTTAAAGCTTGTTCAAATTTTAAAATATGATGCATCACAAAATCTTTTAAATCAATGACACGACGATACACTTCTTCTGTTTCTTCTGTCATCGGTTGGCGCTTTAAGCCCATTTGATTAAATTGTTCGATTTTGAAGTAGCTGTCATCTATCCAACGCTTTCCATAAATACCTCTTTCTAAGACAAAGTTTTCTAAGATATCTGTAAGGTAACGGCTATCTTCGTATTTACGTGTCAGCACTTGTGTTTTAAATAAGCGCATCAATGGTTCAAAACTCCATTTTGTTTCGATAACTTCAATGAGTGAACGTAGCATCTCCATCACTGGATGATGCGTCATAGATTTTTTTGTATCAATATTAAATGGAATATCGTATTCAGGCATGACACTTTCCATTAAATGCGCGTAGGCTTCATCACGGTAGAGAATAGCGACGTCTTGGAAGCGGATATTTTCTTCACGTGCTTTACGAATAATATCTCGCGCAATCGCATTCACTTCTTCACGTACATTAGAAGCTTCTAAAATATTAACGTGTCCGTTGTTTGGTTGCGGATTAACTTGAAGTGCGTCAAATTGTGTTTCTAATTGATTTAAATCTGAATTGTCGAAGCGATATTGTGTTGTAAACAGACGTTGGTTCAAGTTAATATTTAATCGATTCGCAATCTCTTCTAAATGCGTTAATACAGATGATGTCTTTCTAAATAAACTAAATGGGTCTTTATTGCCATCAGTTGTCAGTAAAACATTTACAGACTTGGCATGTTTAACTAATGTTTCAATCATTAAATACTCAAGTGTTGAGAAGTTATGGAAACCATCTATGTATATCTCAGCACGTTTTAACCACTCAGAGTTTTCCATACATTCTACAAACTTATAAAGTGTATCTTCTGAAGAAACAAAATTGCCTTTTAATCGTTCTTCTAAATGATGATAAACTAACGCAATATCATGCAGCTTATCTTGTGTTCTCGGTTGAAGCTGATTTTCAGCGATAAATAAATCTAATTGGTCAGGTGTGACCGCATACTTTTTAAAGTCTTGGATTTGTTCTGTCAATTTAGAACTGAAACCATAATACTTAACTTGCGATTGGTATAAATTTAATGATTTACGTTGGTCTTGCAAGATATCAAAGACCATCATTTCCATAGCACCTTTTGAAACGTAATCTTCTGTCAGACCACCGATTTCTTGAAAGATTCTATGACTGAGTCGTTCAAAGTGAAGGACTTCTGCACGTAAACTCCCGTTTAACTCTGGATCTTTCACAAAGTCTTGTTCAATTTGGAATGTACTTTGCGTCGGCGCAATGATAATAATCGGATCACCTAAAGGATCTTGTTTCATTTTTTGTTTGATTTCGTCTAACATCGCATGGGATTTTCCAGTTCCCGCGCGACCGATATATGCGTTAAATTCAGTCACCTTTCTCACCTCTTTGTCATTTATTGTAGCACATATGTTCTCATAGTTTCGTGCTTCTTCCCTTATGAATGTAAAAAGAGTTGATACTTATTTTTGAATGAAAGTATCAACTCTTTTTCGTCTAATCTATCTTAACATTTAATTTTCTGCTGGATTGAAGTTCACTTTGAATTTCGTTAAAGGCCAGTAACGTAAGCTGACTTTACCGACAACTTGATCTTCTTTAATTAAACCGAATGAACGGCTATCTTTACTCACTTCACGGTTATCCCCAAGGACTAATAATTTTCCTTTTGGAATTTTATTTGTGCCATCTGAGTTAGGCAAGTTTTTAACTTGAAGCGTACCTGTGATTTCATCATAACTTTTATGTTTTTCATTATAATCTAAGTACGGTTCTTTTACTTTTTTACCATTTACATACAATACATCATGTTTGTATTCTACACTGTCACCAGGTGTTCCGATGACACGTTTGACATAGTCGCTGTTTTTATCTGCATGGAAGACAATTACGTTACCTTTATCAAGACCGCCCATTTTAAAGCCAATCACATTGACGATAACTTTTTCACCGTCTTTTAACGTCGGGAACATAGAATCTCCGCGTACAGTATAAGATTTAGCAACAAAATTATAAATCAATGCGATTAAAACCAATGCTATAGCTATGGCTATAATCCATTCTTTCAATTCTTTTTTCACTGTAAAAACACCTCAATTATTCATTAAATGAAATTTTAAAATCACGCCATGGATAATATCTTAAAAACACAGTCCCCACAATATCTTGCTGATGTATCGTTCCGAATTTTCTCGAATCGTTTAAATCAGAGCGATCATCATTCAATATTAAATAGTGTTTAGGTGCTAAGATATCTCCTTCTGAATGTTTAATATTGCGTAATGCTAGGGTTTGAGTAGGATGTTGTACCTGATAACTTTCATGTACTTGTTGGTCATCTCGATACAATTGACCCGCTTTTATTTCGACAGACTCACCAGGTGTCCCAATGACTCGTCCAAAGTAGATACGTCCTTGATGACGATACATGATGATATCACTATTATGTATTTGGTTGAAAGTGGTTTGTACTTTACTGACCAAAATACGATCATCCTGATGCAATGCAGGTGACATCTGATTAGAATGTACCACTGCACCGATTAAGATAAAAGCTTGAATCAACATTACAATAATAATCGCAATTATCAAGGAAAGCAAATATTTTACAATTTTTCTCACTATTTATCTCCTTCGTTATTTTATGAAACGACGCTCCAACTTTCTGCTGATTATCCAAAGTCCAGCTAAAATCACAATCACTAACACGACACGAATCGGGCTTTCTAAAATGCTATGCATTTCTCTGCCTAAAATACCTGTTAAGGCCATCGCAATCAAATTTGAAACAGCTAATATAATGAAAAAAGTCTGACGTTTCATTTGAGACAAGCCAGCCACCACATTCATTAAAGAACTTGGGGTAAATGGAAAGCACAATAAAATGAAAATAGGTGTCACACCTTGATGATTCACAAACCCCAAAAACTTTTGAACTTCTTTTCGTTCTTTGACTTTATCCATGAATTTAGTGTTCGCAAAATAACGTATGATTAAAAAAACAACGAAACTCCCTAAAAATGTGCCCAGCCATGAGATTATAATTCCTAAAAATAATCCGAATGTATCTACATTAACAAACACAAATACGAACATTGGTAAAATAGGAATAAATGATTCTAAAAACGGTAATAAAAACCCAAGTATATCCCCATAGTCCCCCATTGCTCGCATCCACTGTTCAATTTGATGTGCTGACATAACTCCACCTGTCTCTCATTCATCTTCGATTACTACTATTATATAGGGAACAGGTGTATTTTGAAACTAAAAAAAGAACTCCCATATTACTAGTCAGCAATATGAGAGTCTTATATTTATTTCAGAATTATAAACGTTCTTCTAATTCTTGTTTTTTATCTTCGTAACCTGGTTTACCAAGTAATGCGAACATATTTTGTTTATATGCTTCTACACCTGGTTGGTTGAATGGGTTAACACCTAATTGGTAACCGCTCATCGCACAAGCTAATTCGAAGAAGTATACTAAATAACCGAATGTTTCTGGATCAATGCTTGGCACTTTAACCACTAAGTTTGGTACTTCGCCGTCTGTGTGCGCAAGTAATGTCCCTTCAAACGCTTTTGTATTTACTTCATCAATTGTTTTACCAGCAAGGTAGTTCAAGCCATCTAAATCATCTGCATCTTCTTCGATTGTAATATCGAATTTAGGATTTTCAACTTTAACCACTGTTTCGAATAAGAAACGACGGCCTTCTTGTACGTATTGTCCTAATGAATGCAAGTCAGTTGTGTAGTTAGCACTTGAAGGATAGATACCTTTGAAGTCTTTACCTTCAGATTCGCCGTATAATTGTTTCCACCATTCATTGAAGTATTGTAATGATGGTTCATAGTTGATCAACATTTCAGTTGTATAACCTTTAGCGTATAAAATATTACGTAATGTCGCATATTGGTATGCGATGTTTTCAGATAAGTCATCTGATTTCAATTCTTCACGCGCTTTAGCAGCACCATCCATCATCGCTTGGATATCAATGCCTGCAGCTGCAATTGGTAATAAACCTACTGCTGTTAATACTGAATAACGGCCGCCTACATCATCAGGCACTACGAATGTTTCGTAACCTTCATTTGTTGCTAATTGTTTTAAAGCACCTTTTTCTTTATCTGTAGTCGCAAAGATACGTGATTTTGCTTCTTCTTTACCATATTTATCTTCTAATAACTGTTTAAAGAGTCTGAAAGCAACAGCCGGTTCAGTTGTTGTACCTGATTTAGAAATAACGTTGACTGAATAATCTTTACCGTCAAGATATTCAATTAAATCATGTAAGTAAGTTGATGATAAGTGGTTACCCGCAAATACGATTTCAGGATATTCATCACTTGTTCTGAATGCTGAACTTAACATTTCAATCGCAGCACGCGCACCTAAATAAGAACCACCGATACCGATCACAACTAATACATCAGAATGTTCTTTGATGCGTTTAGCTGCTTCTAAGATACGAGAGAATTCTTCTTTGTCATAATCTACTGGTAAATCTAACCAGCCTAAAAAGTCGTTGCCTGCGCCTGTACCTTCGTGAATAACACGATGAATTGTTTTTAAGATTTCTTGTTGTTGTGTTAATTCGTGTTCGTCAACGAATTTTAAAGCTTTACTATAGTCTAGCTCAATATGTGTCATTTGAACTGCCTCCTGCTTTTTGATTTCACTCATATTTTACTAAATTTCTGATAATACAATCAATAAAACTGTCTATGAAATTGAAGGACTCGTCTTAATTGTGAAAAAATCGTCATTTTTTACTATTTTTCTAGGAAATAAAGCGTTGTACATTCTATAGTTTTTATGAATTTTGCATACATTTAGAACAAGCCTTGCTGTCATAGGGTATAAATGAGTGAGATTTCATCTTTTTGTATATTTATGTAAAATAATGGTTTATTTCTCATCTTCAATCTGCTATGATAATAACATGTTAAAAAATTCAAACTATTCTAACGAGGTGTAAAGATTATGAAGGATAAAATCGTATTAGCCTATTCAGGCGGATTAGATACTAGTGTGGCAGTAAAGTGGCTGATCGATAAAGGTTACGATGTAGTTGCTTGTTGTTTAGACGTCGGCGAAGGAAAAGATTTAGATCAAGTTTATCAAAAAGCATTAGATATGGGCGCAGTAGAATGCTATATCATTGATGCGACTAAAGAATTCAGCGATGACTATGTTGCTTATGCAATTAAAGGTAATTTAATGTATGAAAACACATACCCAGTTGTTTCAGCATTATCTCGCCCATTAATCTCTAAAAAATTAGTTGAAATTGCTGAAAAAACAGATGCAGTAGGTATTGCACATGGCTGTACTGGTAAAGGTAACGACCAAGTACGTTTTGAAGTAGCCATCAAAGCGTTGAACCCTAAATTGAAAGTATTTGCACCGGTACGTTCATGGGGTTGGAGTCGTGAGGAAGAAATTGATTACGCAATCAAAAATAACATTCCAGTACCAATCAACCATGACTCTCCTTACTCTATCGACCAAAACTTATGGGGCCGTGCCAACGAATGTGGTATTTTAGAAGATCCTTACGCAGCACCGCCTGCAGATGCATTTGATTTAACTCGAGAAATCGAAGATACACCAGATACACCTGATGAAATCGTTTTGAAGTTTGAAAAAGGAATTCCAGTAGAAGTCGATGGAAAAGCATATCCATTAGATGATTTAATTCTTTATTTAAACGACTTAGCAGGCAAACATGGTATCGGCCGTATTGACCATGTTGAAAACAGATTAGTCGGTATTAAATCACGTGAAGTCTACGAAACACCAGGCGCTGAAGTCATTCTGAAAGCACATAAAGCTTTAGAAACTATCACATTGACAAAAGATGTGGCACACTTCAAACCTGTGATTGAAAAACAATTCGCAGAACAAACCTACAATGGTTTATGGTTCTCACCTTTAACTGATTCATTAAAAACATTTATTGATTCAACTCAAGAACATGTCAGCGGTGAAGTACGTGTGAAATTATTTAAAGGTAATGCGGTTGTAAATGGCAGAAAATCTCCATATTCTCTATACAACAAAGAACTTGCGACATATACAAAAGAAGATGCCTTCAACCAAGAAGCAGCAGTAGGATTCATTGAAATTTACGGCTTGCCGACTGAAGTCAATTCTATGTTGCATGGGGGTTATTCACATGAGTAAAAAAGCCTGGGGCGGTCGCTTCCAAGCAGAACCTGAAGCGTGGGTAGATGCTTTTAATGCTTCTATTCACTTTGACCACCTATTAATAGATGAAGATATTCAAGGAAGTATTGCACATGCGACGATGCTTGCACAACAAGGCATCCTTACTTCTGAAGAAAGCGACACCATTATTAAGGGACTCCAGGACATCCAACAAGATTACCACGATGGTAAAGTTGAATTTACAGAAGCTTTAGAAGATATTCACTTAAACATCGAACATGAATTAATCGAACGTATCGGCTCTGTCGGCGGTAAGTTGCACACTGGCCGCAGCCGTAATGATCAAGTCGCAACAGACATGCATCTCTATACAAAGAAAGCAGTCAAAGAAATCATTGAATTGATTCATTCTTTACAAGAGACGATTGTTTCACTTGCAGATAAACACGTCAATACGATTATGCCAGGTTATACGCACTTACAACGTGCACAGCCAATTTCTTTTGCACATCATGTCATGACTTATTTCTGGATGCTTGAACGTGATAAAGCCCGCTTTAACGATGCTTTAAAACGTATCGATATCAATCCATTAGGTGCTGCTGCTTTAAGCGGTACAACGCATCCGATTGATCGTCAGAAAACACAAGAACTTTTAGATTTCGCATCACTTTATGAAAATAGTTTAGACGCTGTAAGTGACCGTGATTATATTGTCGAAACACTCAATGCGATTTCGCTTGTCATGATTCATTTATCTCGTTTCTCTGAAGAAATTATTTTCTGGTCAACAGATGAAGCAAAATTCATCACTTTATCTGATGCATTTTCAACAGGTTCATCTATCATGCCGCAGAAAAAGAATCCAGATATGGCAGAATTGATTCGTGGTAAAACTGGCCGTACTACTGGCCATTTAGTCAGCATGCTGATGACATTAAAAGGTTTACCATTAGCTTACAATAAAGATATGCAAGAAGATAAAGAAGGTTTATTTGATGCGGTGCATACAGTCACAGGCTCATTACGTATCTTTGAAGGGATGCTCGCTACTTTGACTGTGAATACAGACCGTTTAAACGAAACCGTACACAAAGACTTCTCAAACGCAACAGAACTTGCAGATTATTTAGTGGAAAAAGATATTCCATTCCGAGAAGCACATGCGATTGTAGGACAAATTGTTTATTGGTGTATTCAACACGATTGTTATTTACTCGATGTGCCACTTGAAAAATATCAAGAATTCTCACCTACTATTGATGAAACAATCTATAGTTATTTAAAACCTGAAAATTGTTTGAAACGTAGAAAAAGTTACGGTTCAACAGGACAAGAATCCGTACGTCATCAAATTGAAGTCGCAAAAGCTTTATTATAATACGAAAAACCATTACCCGAGCGTTATCAGGTAATGGTTTTTTTATTCGTTATGATTTATAAAATTAAAAGTAAAAAAAGACCCTACCAGTTTTCACTGATAAGGTCTTAATTTCGTTATGAGCTATAAATTTAAGCCCAACCACGATAGCGTGCTGCTTCTGCAGTACGTTTAATACCGATAATGTATGCTGCTAAACGCATGTCAATTTTACGGTTTTGTGCTAATTCATAAATATCATTGAATGCTGTGATTAATTTATCACGCATTTTTTCGTTTACTTCATCTTCTGTCCAGTAGTAACCTTGGTTATTTTGAACCCACTCGAAGTAAGACACAGTTACACCGCCGGCACTCGCAAGTACGTCTGGTACTAATAAGATACCGCGTTCGTGTAAGATACGTGTTGCTTCTAAAGTTGTAGGTCCGTTTGCTGCTTCTACTAAGATATCCGCTTTGATGTTTGGTGCGTTATCTTTTGTAATTTGGTTTTCAATTGCAGCTGGAATTAAGATGTCGCAATCTAATTCAAAGAGTTCTTTGTTAGAAATTGTTTCTTCAAATAAGTTTGTTACTGTACCAAAGCTGTCTCTACGGTCTAATAGGTAATCGATATCTAAACCTTCTGGATCAGATAATGCACCGTATGCATCTGAGATACCGACAATCTTAGCGCCTTTATCAAATAAGAATTTCGCTAAGAAGCTGCCTGCGTTACCGAAACCTTGAATTACAATTCTTGCTCCATTTAAATCAAGGTTTTTAATTTTAGCCGCTTGTTCAATCGCAATAACTACCCCTAATGCTGTTGAACGGTCGCGTCCTTCAGAACCGCCAAGCACAATCGGTTTACCAGTGATAAATCCAGGTGAGTTGAATTTATCTAATGCACTATACTCATCCATCATCCAAGCCATGATTTGTGAGTTTGTCATTACGTCTGGTGCTGGAATATCTTTAGAAGGTCCAACAATTTGTGAAATTGCACGTACATAACCACGAGATAATCGTTCTACTTCATGAATACTCATTTCACGTGGGTCACAGATGATACCGCCTTTACCGCCGCCGTATGGTAAGTCGACAATACCGCACTTCATTGTCATCCACATTGATAATGCTTTTACTTCATCTACGTTAACGTTCGGATGGAAACGAACGCCACCTTTAGTAGGTCCGACTGCATCATTATGTTGTGCACGATAGCCAGTGAAAGTTTTAACAGTACCGTCATCCATTCTTACTGGAATACGAACTTCTAAAAATCTTAAAGGTTCTTTCACTAAATCATACATACCGTCATCAAAACCTAATTTATGCAAAGCTTCTTTGATAATTTGTTGTGTCGATGCCACTAAATTATTGTTCTCAGTCATAATCCTTCTCGCCTCTTTTTCCTAACAATGATTTCGCTTTCATTTGTATTGTAACATAAGCGCTACCTTTTTAAAGGGTTTTCATTCCTTTTGTTACAACTTTTTGAACTCAGCTGAAAACCTTCTTAATTCTCTCTAATGCGTCATCAATTTCTTCCTTAGAAATAATCAATGGCGGCGCAAATCGAATCACCGTTTCGTGTGTTTCTTTGCACAATAATCCTTGTTCTTTTAATGCTTCAGCATATGGTCTCGCATTCTCTTTCAGTTCTAAACCGATGAATAAACCACGACCACGTACCTCTTTAATAGCTGGGTGATCAATCTTTCTTAATTCTTCTTGGAAATAATCACCGAGTTCTCTTGAACGTTCTGCGAGCTTTTCATCTACTAACACATCTAATGCCGCAATAGAAACTGCTGCAGCTAATGGATTACCACCGAATGTAGAACCATGTGAACCTGGTGTGAAGACATCTAACACTTCATGATCAGCTGCTACAGCTGAAATTGGCAGTACCCCACCGCCAAGTGCTTTACCTAAAATGTACACATCTGGTTTTACATCGTCCCAGTCTGTCGCAAACATTTTACCTGAACGACCTAAGCCAGATTGGATTTCATCTGCGATAAATAAGACATTGCGCTCATCCGCAAGTTCACGAATCGCTTTCATATAATCTTCAGGTGGTACATTAATACCCGCTTCACCCTGAATCGGCTCTACTAAAATCGCAGCTGTATTTTCGTTAATAGCTGCTTTTAATGCATCGACATCTCCGAAATCTACTTTTTTGAATCCCTCTAGTAAAGGACCATAACCGCGTTGATATTCCGCTTCAGAAGACAATGATACCGGCGCCATTGTACGTCCATGGAAGTTGCCGTTAAACGCAATAATCTCAGCTTTATCTGGATCAATACCTTTAACTTCATAAGACCAACGACGTGCAGCTTTAACCGCTGTTTCAACTGCTTCTGCACCTGTATTCATTGGTAAGATTTTTTCTTTGCCTGTTAATTCACTGACTTTCTCGTACCAGTCCCCTAAATTATCACTGTTGAACGCACGAGAAACGAGTGTCACTTTATCCGCTTGATCTTTTAGTGCTTGAATAATTTTAGGATGACGGTGGCCTTGGTTAACTGCTGAATAAGCCGCTAACATGTCCATGTATTTATTGCCTTCAGGATCTGTTACCCAAATACCGTCTGCCTCAGAAATGACAATTGGAAGTGGCGTATAGTTGCGCGCCCCATAGTGTTCTGTTTTTTTGATAATATCTTCTGTTCTTGTCATAAATGATTCCTCCTCTATATCCCTTTGTTTTTATTTTTCTTATAGAATGTCACTCCATTGTATAGTTTCCACACTTTAAAATATTTTTGAAAAAAATCACATTATAGATACCGCATAATGCGACTAGAGCTATAATGTGATTTGTGTTGCTTACTTCAATCTTCTTTCAAGTTGTTTATATTGTTATATTTTATAGGTGTTCAGATACTGTACGACCTTGTAGGTGAAGCACTAGATAGTCTGGGCCACCTGCTTTAGAGTCTGTACCTGACATTTTGAAGCCGCCGAATGGTTGGTAACCGACAACTGCACCTGTACAACCACGGTTGAAGTAAAGGTTGCCGACCATGAAGTCGCGACGTGCTTGTTCGAGTTTGAAGCGGTTATTAGAAATAACTGCACCTGTTAAACCGTATTCAGTAGCGTTCGCATATTCAATCGCTTGATCGAAGTCTTTCGCTTTACTGAAACCAACAACAGGTCCGAAGATTTCTTCTTGCATCACACGGCTGTCATAAGCTAAGTCCGCAAATACTGTCGGATATACAAAGTTTCCGACTTCATCGTCTACTTTACCGCCAGTTACTAAACGACCTTCATCTTCGCCGACTTTCAAGTAACTTTTAATTTTCTTCAATGCTTTCTCATCAATAACAGGTCCCATAAAGTTATTGTAGTCTGAAGCATCACCGACTGTTAAAGCTTCAGTTGCTTTTTGAACACGTTCTAATAAGTCATCGTAAATATCTTCTACTGCGATAACACGTGAACAAGCTGAACATTTTTGTCCAGAGAAACCGAATGCTGAGTAAACAATCGCATCAGTCGCAACATCTAAATCCGCTTCACTATCAACCACAATTGTGTCTTTACCGCCCATTTCTGCAATGACACGTTTCAAGTGGTTTTGACCTTCTTGGATTTTAGATGCTTTCTGCATAATGCTTGTACCGACATTTTTAGAACCTGTGAATGAAATTAAACCGACATCTTTATTTTCTACTAAGAAGTCACCGATATCACTAGAATCGCCAGGAATCCAGTTTACTACCCCTTTTGGAAGTCCTGCTTCTTCTAATACTTCCATAAATTTGTATGAAATAACCGGTGTGTTTGATGATGGTTTTAATAATACCGTATTACCTGTTACTACAGGTGCTACTGTTGTACCTGCCATAATCGCATACGCAAAGTTCCAAGGAGAGATAACGACAGAAACCCCGATTGGTAAATAATCAAATTGGTTGTATTCTCCTGGACGAGAGTTGACAGGTTTACCGTCTTTCAGTTCTAACATTTGACGTCCATAGTATTCCATGAAGTCAATCGCTTCTGCAGTATCAGCATCTGCTTCTTTCCATGGCTTACCGCCTTCTTTTGTAAGCAATGCTGAAAATTCGTGTTTACGACGACGTGTAATCGCAGCAGCTCTGAATAAAATATCTGCCCTAACTTCAGGAGCTACAGTACGCCATGTTTTAAACGCTTCTTTCGCCGCTTCTAATGCTTTTTCCGCTAATTCTTTATTCGCCTTAGAGACATAACCGATTGTCTCTTCTCTATTCGACGGGTTGAATGATCTTACTTTATCGTCTGTATAGATACGTTCACCATTAATAATGAGCGGATACTCTTTACCTAAGTCTTCTTCGACTTTTTTGAGCGCTTTTTCATAAGCCTCTCTGTTCTCTGCTTTTTGGAAATCTGTAAATGGTTCATGTTTGTACGGAATCATTTTTAATCCCCCTTTGTTTAATATTAAAAATGGTATAAGAAAGCCCTTACATTTCTAATGATTACATAAAACTCCTATGATGTAAAAGGAAAAATGCTTAAAATTACGAAAATTTAAAATAGTGTGATTGCACAAGACTGTCACGACAGGAAAAAGAAGATTCTACACAAAAATTAAAAAAGACCACACGATTAATACGTGCAGTCTTATATATAAATCTTAAACTTCCATATAATATGATTTCATTTCACTTACCAATGAATTAATGTTCACCTTTTTCTGGTAATGGATAGAAACCATTATCAAATTGTTTCCATAAGTTTGGTGGTAAATTATGATTATCTTCACGAGTCGGATCAAAGTAAGAAATAATATCTTCTGTACGACCTTCTTTAATCTTCTCAATGAATTCAGCATCTAACAAGATTTCTCGACCTAGCGCAATGAATTGTACACCTGTATTTAAAGCGTCTAGGGCCTCATCAGCGTTAAAGATTGAACCGATACCTACTAATGGGATTTTATCGTCAATCCACTCACGAATGAGCTCAATACGCGTTTTACCTTCATATTTGCCCTCTCTAGTTTTAGAGTGGATGTCCATCAGTGAAGCATGAAGATAATCTAGTGGTTTGCTAGATAAGTAACCTAATAATTCTTTAGTTTGTTCCATTTTAATGCCGTCTTCTTCTGGATCTTCTGGTGAGAAGCGGTAGCCGACAATAAAGTCTTTATCTGCGAATTTACGAACTGTGTTCAGCACTTCATCTACCACAGCAAGCGGATATTTATAAGGCTTGCTCCACTCATCTTGACGACGATTGTAGTGGCGTGAAACGAATTGGTGAATTAAATAATGGTTCGCACCATGAATTTCTACACCATCAAAGCCTGCTTCAATAACACGGCGTGTCGCTTCACCGAAAGCTTTGATTGTTTCTTCTATTTCATCAGGTGTAATTTCACGCGCATGATGTTCTTCTTGTTGGCCGAAACTCTTCAATGAAATCGGACTTGGCGCTACAACATCTCCTTCTGGTGTTAAGTTAGGTAGAGATTGCGCACCAGCATGATGAATTTGTACAAGTGCTTTTGCGCCATTTTTCTTCATGACTTCAGCTAATTGTTTTAATCCTTCAATATCTGAGTCATGCGCCACTGAAGGCTGACCTGGGAAACCTTTACCAATGTCTGTCACATTACTCGCAGCACTGACACTGATTCCTACATCTTTAGAACGTAACTCCATATGTTTCAGCTCATCTTCTGAGATGGTACCATCTTCATTAGATGATACGTGTGTCAATGGTGCAAGCACAAAACGATTTCTAATCTCTACTCCATTTGGCAGAGTATATGATTCAAACAATGGTTCATATTTCTTATCCATTTATACGTGCCTCCTAATTTATTTTTGTGTATTCATTTTAAAGCACCGATAAATAAATTAAAAAAGAATCGCTCAAATCATTTTGAAGACAAAATAAATAAAAGGCCAATATACCACATGCTTATCATGTCGTATATTGACCTTCATATGAGATTAGAGTTTATTTTCTCTAATCATTCTCTTAGACTGCGCAATCCAAACCGGTAAACGTTCTTCTAATGTTTGAAACCCGTATTTTTCGTTTTCTTTGATCTCATCCAAAACAGATTTTTTCTCTTTCTTACGTTCATAATTTTTAAAGTAGTCATTATCTTTTAATGACAAATTGAGTTTACCTTCTTCATCTATAGACAGTATCTTGGCTTTGACAATTTGTCCTTCAGATAAGAACCTATTTAAATTATGGACATAATCATTCATGATTTCTGATATATGAATGAGTCCTTCCGTGTTGTCAGGGGTTTCTACAAATGCGCCATAAGGTTGAATACCAGTCACTTTAACTTTTACGTGTTGTCCTGATTTATAGTGATTATTCAACTTAATAACCCCTTAATTTCGTATTATTTCTAACAATAACATCATAGCATAAATTAAAGAGGCTCACTAACCGTAACGGTATGATATTTTCGAATTTTTTGATTTATAGCGCAAATTTCACTGAAATAAATAAGATAAATCTCTACCTTAAAATTCCAATAAAAACACAAAAGCACCCCTGCTTTCGATATCAAATCGATCGCAGAGGTGCACACTTACTTAATCATTCTTTTGAAAGAACGGATTATTTTTCAGTGTTATCTTTGTCTTCATTTTTACGTTTTCTGAAGAACATCATTAAACCACCAATCGCAAACATTAATGAAGCATATTGTGGGTCGATAGATGAAACATCTTGACCTGTTTCTGGTAATGCTTTTGCTTTATTTTTGCCTGCATTTTCAGCTTTAGCTTTAGTTGCTCCAGCTTTTTCAGCTTTTGTACCTTTTGTAGCTTTTGTAGCTTTAGATGTTTGTTTATCTTGTGCTTTCACATCAGATTTTGTATCAGATTTAGCTGTACCTGGTGTAGATTCAGTTGTTTTTCCTGTTTCTTTCGCAGGAGCTTTAACTTTTTCTAGACCATTCAATGCAGTTTCAACAGCTTTAGTTGCTTCTTTAATATCTTGAACAGAAACATTATCTGCTTTTTCAACAATGACTTTTCCATCTACAACTGCTTGATCTAATTTGTCAACAGATTCTGGAGTGTATTTAGATTTATCAATTGTTTCAGTTTTATCTAATGCTTTTTCAAGTTCAGCTAAAGCGTCTGCTTTGGCTTTCGCAACTGCATCTGCTTTATCTTGAGCCGCTTTAGTTTCAAGTGCTTTTTCTAAATCAGATTGTGCTTTGTCCACAGATTCTTGAGTCGCATTTTGATCTGCTTCAACAGTCACTGCTGTATCTAATGCGTCTTTTACAGCATTGTCTTCTTTATCAGTCACGTTTAAGTCTAAACCTTCAGCAGTTTTAATCACTTTTTCAAGTTCTGATTTATCTGCTTTAGTTACTAAGCTTGATTGTGTTGATTTCAAGACTTCTGTTGCTTTGACAACTTGTTCTACTGTTACAGATTCTGGGTTATTTACGATACCTTGTGCCACTGCTTGTGCTTCTTCGAATGGAACAACACTGTTTGGTGTGAAGTTATCTTTAATCACTGTTCTTGAGCTTGCAAGTTGTACTTTCAACGCTTCTAAAGCTTTGTTGAAGGCATCGACTTTATCTTGAGCCACTTTATTTTCGATTGCTTTTTCTAACTCAGAAGTTGCTTTATTTACAGACTCTTGCGTTGCGTTTTGATCTTTTTGAACAGTTACTGCAGTATCTAATGCATCTTTTACAGCTTTGTCTTCTTTATCAGTCACGTTCAAGTCTAAACCTTCAGCAGTTTTAATCACTTTTTCAAGTTCCGATTTATCTGCTTTGGTTACTAAGCTTGATTGTGTTGACTTCAAGACTTCAGTTGCTTTGACAACTTGTTCTACTGTTACAGATTCTGGGTTATTTACGATACCTTGTGCCACTGCTTGTGCTTCTTCGAATGGAGCAACACTGTTTGGTGTGAAGTTATCTTTAACCACTGTTCTTGAGCTTGCAAGTCGTGCTTTCAATGCTTCAAGTGCTTTGTTGAACGCTTGTACTTTTTCTTGATCAGCTTTGTCTTGAGCTGCTTTATTTTCAAGGGCTTTTGCTAAATCAGCTTGAGCTTTGTCGACTT
>NZ_KV808449.1:0-92093 GCF_001812305.1 Staphylococcus sp. HMSC056G08 | reverse complement strand
GCTCACCAGTCCTATTTGACAGAGAGCCCTTTTTATTATGCTTGAGTATAACGTTTTAAATGTTTGGCAGTTAAGGTATCTGTTTGTAGGAAGTCTTTAGGCAAGCCGCTGAATAAGATTTGTCCTCCTTCTAAACCTGGACCTGGTCCGACATCAATGAGCCAATCCGCTTCACACATCATGGATAAGTTATGTTCAATCAGAATCACTGTATTCCCAGCTTCAATTAAATCATTGAAGCGATTCAATAATAGAGGAATGTCTTCTTCATGTAAACCTGTTGTCGGCTCATCAAAGATATAAACATAATCAGTTGTCGGTTCGACTAAATGCTGACTTAATTTAACGCGCTGAATCTCACCGCCAGATAAGGTGTCTAGCGGTTGACCGAGTGCCATATAATTTAATCCAGTTTGGCTTAATGACTCTAATGCATCTTCAATTTCTTGATGCCCTTTAAAGAATTCTAAACCTTCATCTACAGTTAAATTTAAAACATCCGCAATATTATAACCGTTAACTGTTGCTTCTAATACTTCAGGTTTATAGCGTTTACCATGACATACTTCACAAGTCTGAGAAAAATCAGCCATAAAGGCTAGTTCAGTTTTAATATACCCTTTACCGCCGCAATTGGGGCATGCGCCTTTAGAATTATAGCTGAACATCGCTTTGCTTAATCCGGTTTGTTGGCTGAAGAATTTTCGTACTTGATCAAAGACACCTAAATAAGTCAGTAGATTAGAACGGCTTGAACCTTGAACTGCTTTTTGATCAACAAAGATAGTGTGTTCATTATCTTCAAATCCTTTTTTGACCAAAGTACTCTTACCAGAACCTGCGACACCTGTCATAACCGTCATGACTTGTTTAGGTAAATCAACCGTGACATCTTTTAAATTATTTTCTGTAATTGGTCCGAGATGGAAATATCCTGCAGGTTGACGCACGTCATTTTTAAGGTGATGTGGTTTTCTTAACGCATGACCTGTCGCTGTATCAGATTCTAATAATGCTGGATAATCTCCTTCAAATGTAATTTCTCCACCATTCTTACCAGAACCTGGTCCCATATCAATGACATAATCCGCTTCTTTAATAACATCAGGATCATGTTCAACAATTAAAACAGTATTGCCTTTTTCTTTAAGTGATTGTAAAATAATATTGATTTTTTGTATATCTTCAGGATGCAAACCAACACTGGGTTCATCAATAATATAAACTAAATCAGATAAAGGACTATTCAAATGACGGATTAATTTAAGACGTTGTGCTTCTCCACCAGAAAGTGTTGTTGTGACACGGTCGAGTGTTAGATAGCTTAATCCTATGAAATCTAGGGCTTCAAGTTGTTTTCGAAGCGGCGCAATAATAAATTCTGCAGTTGGTTGATTCAATTGATCTAAAAAAGCCAAGTTCTCTTTAATTGTCATTTTAGTAAAATCAGAAATATTATAGCCATTGATTTTACAACTTAATACCTTTTGATTTAGTCTTTGTCCTTCACAAACAGGACATGTTTTAGTGGTAACGACGTGTTTTAAATGGCGTGCATAACGTTTTTTCGCAAAAGTTTTATCGCCTAAAAAGATACGGCTGAAACGCGGAATCAATCCCACATATTTCGCAGTTTTTCTCCATTCTTTCGGTGGATTTTTAAGCTTTGTCGGCTGTTGATATAAAAATAAATCAAGTTCTTCTTTGGTAAAGTCTTTTAACTTTTTGTCATTATCAAACAAACCGCTGTCGCGATATGCTTTTCCTCTTTCTTTATCCGGACCGAAAGAAGGGAAGTCGATGGCACCTTCATTTAATGACTTATCCCAATCTAACAATTCATCTAAATTAATTGATTCAATGTAACCTAAACCTTCACATTCTTTGCACATGCCTGATGGGCTGTTGAATGAAAAAACATCAGAATAACCTACAAAAGGTGTGCCGATACGTGACCATAATAAACGCACAGATGCGTATATGTCTGAAATTGTGCCGACTGTTGAGCGAGAGTTGCCGTTATAACGTTGTTGGCTGATTGTCATCGCAACAGGCAGATGGTCTATGTGATCGACGCTAGGTCTAGGTTGTTGATTAAGATGAAACTGTATGTAACTTGAATAAGTTTCGTTTAAAAGGTGTTCTGATTCAGCTGCGAGTGTATTAAAAACGAGTGAAGACTTTCCTGAACCAGAACGGCCTGTAAATACAGTTATGAAATGTTTCGGAATGTCTACATCGATGGATTTTAAATTATTCTGTGTCGCACCTTTGACACGGATATAATCTTGTTTCATCCTTTCATCCTCCTTGTTTGTATATGTGATACACATTCATTATGACATTGATTAATTGTATTCCCCAATATTCATTTATTACTACTTTTATTGCTTTTGATTTTTTGAATAGACAGTCATCCTATTAACCCAATTAACCTTAGTGAAAACTTTACATTCGTGATGACTGATTTCAACATTATGACGTTTACTATTTTGATTATTTTAGGAACAAAAATAGATTGTTATTTAATGAGAGTTGTAATAAAATTAGTTTATGTAGGGGCTTGCTTGAAATTATCAGAACAATTCACTAAACATCTTCGAAAAACATCAAGAAGGAGTGAATTTCACTATGAACAATAAAAACATAATTAATGATTTATCAAAATTCGTCACTGTAGCACAAAAAGTAAGAGAGGTCAGTGCTACAATTAAAAGTGAGTTTCAAATCACTTTTGAAGAACTCTTTATTTTAAACTACATTCACAGCAGTGAAAAAGAACGTACAGAGTTCAATGTAAAAGAAATCATTCAACTTTCCAACTTAAAACCATATTTTATTTCTAAAGCGATTCAAAAGCTTAAAGAGCGTAAACTCTTAACTAAAAAAAGAAATAAACATGATGAAAGAACCGTGATTTTAGTAGTTGATCCAGAGCAAAGAAAGGAAATCGAGGCTCTTTGTAAAGCGGTCAGCAAAGTATTTTAATCATAGGAGAAGTTGGGGAATTTAAGATTATTTCAACAGGCACAAAAAATTAGTAATAAAAAAGTGAGTTATTCATTGAGATAGCTCACTTTTTTATTTTTGTTTATTTTGTTCAATCGCATCTAACACTTGTTGAACACAAGCATCCATGTCCTTAAACACTTCATGTTTCTCCCAAAAACGTAAGACAGTATAACCCATTTCTTCTAATTTCTGATTCACTTCTTGATCTCTTTCCATATTGCGTTCTAATTTCGGTATCCAATATGAACGGTTCGTGTGGATTCTTTTTTGTTTAACATTTTCCCAATCATAACCATGCCAGAATTCCCCATCTACAAATACCATTACGTTATATTTAGTGATAGCGATATCTGGAGTGCCGGGTAACTTCTTATAATTCTTAAAATAACGGACACCTTGGTGCCATAAAGCTTTAGCAAGTTGTGTTTCAGCTTTGCCGCCTGTGCCTTTGATTTTAGACATCATCTTAGAACGATACGCTTTAGATTCAACCATATAAATTTACCTCATACATATAAGACGTTCTATATTGATATTCCCGAAAAAACCTGTTGTTATGCAGCATCACGCAGATAATAACATAAACATACAACGATGATATTTAATGCTTTTTCTAAAGGGTAGATACATAAAGTAAAGAAAATAATTATATGAAACAGAAGGAAGGGATAGTTTGAAACAACCATTCAAAGTTCTGAGAGATATTGTACATTTAATAACGCCGACAGCAGGGGGCACTTTGGTAGCAAAATATGCGACAAGCAATGCACGTCAAGTTTATCAAAAAGAAAAGAACCCGCCGTTTTCACCGCCAGGTATTACGTATCCCATTGTCTGGTCAGGTTTGTATCTTGCGATGGGCGTCGCATATATGATTGCACGTAACGCAAGTAAAGATAAATTTGTACCGATTTCACACTATACACAACTTGGTTTGAATTTCTTATGGTCTGTATTGTATTTCAAATATAAACTACGTGGAGCAGCAATGATTGAAAGTTATGCTTTATTCGCATCTGTTGTCGTCACGGCAGTCAATTTCTATAAAGCAGATAAACGCAGCGGCTTGTTAATGGTGCCTTATGCATTATGGTGTGCATTTGCGAGCTATCTTGCGACAGGAAGCTGGATTTTAAACAAAGATCAATAATTCATGTCATAATAAAAGTTGAAGGAAGTGAATCATATGGCAACAACATCAGTAATTTTAGGTGCCGGCGGTCAATTCGGCATGGCATGGGAAATCGGTTATTTAAGAGGTTTAGCTGAGAAAGGTTTAGACTTGAGAGATGCCGATGAATTTGTCGGAACATCTGCGGGTGCACAAGTGGGCACAGTTCTCGCATCAGAAGCAGACTGGGAAACAATATGGGAAGAACAACTAAACTATCAAAGAGAAGCTGAAAATCCATTAACGGATGATGATTTAGCAGATATCTTTGCGCAATTTGATCAATTAGAGAAAAATGCGCGTACTGTAGAAGAATGGATTGATGGTATGAGTCAGATGGCTATGCATCCTAAAGTAGATTTGCCTGAAACAGAACGACTCAATATGATCAGAAACAGCTTAGGCAATACGGTTTCGGGCTGGACACTTAAAATCAAAATTGTAGTGACAGAAGTAGAAACAAATCAACGTCGTGTATTTGATGAAAACTCTGATGTACCGTTAGTTAAAGCTATTGCGGCGAGTGGCGCATTCCAAGGGGCTTATCCGACGATTCAACTGCATGATAAACACTATTATGATGGCGGTTCTTATTCTATGGATAATCCAGATGTCAGTGAAGCGGATAAAGTTGTGGTATTAGCTGCGAATTTACCAGTGAAAACACCGTATGCATTATCTGGTTTAGTGGACCATATGCAAGAACGAGGTCAAAGTGTGTATACAGTCAAACCAGATAGCACTGTAATGAGTATTCTGGAAAAATATGATTATAATACAATGAATGGTGCATTACGTAAAGAAGTAGCTGAAGCTGCACGCCAACAAGGACATGAAGAAGCACAAGCGCTTAAAGCATTTTGGAACAAACTGTAACTTATAAAATTATGTATGTAAAAAGGACGGTTATCAAAGAATGAATAACCGTCCTTTAGTTTGCAATCAGGTGTATAACTTGATTGCTATTAATATTTTCTTAAGAAATCTACATCTCTGTCATAATATTTTCTGACAAGTTGTTGTTGCACGTCATTTAGAATATCTAAAATTAAATCAGTTTGATGTGCAAGAATACGGATAATGATACCATGTGTCGCAAGTTCAGTAATACCGATTCTGCAGTCTTCTTGTTTCGCATAAGGTGCCATAATCTCATAAAGTTCTTCAACTGTTTCTTTATTCGCATCTGGATGAATGAAATAGCAAGACCCTAGATGAGAATAACCTTCCATATAACCTAAAGCATCTACACGATTTTTATTTGGATCCAACAACAAGTTATCATAAACGACTAATTCACCGTCAACGAAAATTTCATTAAGCAGGTGAAGATAGTCATACGTAAAGTGCGCTTCATCTGGAGAATAACCAGGCGTTAAGATATCGGTATAAAACATTGCGCCGGTTTTAGCCAGATGATACTGATTATGCTGATAAAACTTTGCATCTTTATAAGCTATAATCGGATCGCCTACATATTCCATATAAGCGTTATCTTCAATCGTGAACGTTTGGTACTGTTCAACATGATCTTTCAATGTTTTGTAGATTTTTGTTGCACCTTGCGATGTGAGTGTCGTTGCCGCATTTTCTTTCACTTTAATATTTAAGCGATAACGGTCTCCATCTAAATAGCCGCCGCCGACATTAACAATATAGAATGTCGGGATATTTGAGCCATTTAAATAAATAGGGCGAATCACTTTTAATGCTTGTTCAAAAAAGATATCGCGTGCTACAGAACGTTCACCGTCATTAAAGACGGTGATATCTAACTGTCCTGTCCATTGCTTTTCTTCAGACATTACTCTAGTCCTTTAAGCAGCACATCACGTTCAATCCAGTTAATCACATTGTCTAAACCTTCTTCTGTTTTAAGGTTTGTGAATGTGAATGGACGATCACCACGGAAAGTACGTGTATCTTCAGCCATTTGGTCTAAAGATGCGCCGACATAAGGTGCTAAATCTGTTTTGTTGATGATGAAGAAATCAGATTTAATCATACCTTGTCCGCCTTTACGTGGGATTTTTTCACCTTGTGCAACGTCGATAATGTAAATTGAGAAATCTACAAGTTCTGGACTGAATGTCGCAGCTAAGTTGTCGCCGCCTGATTCTACGAAAATCAATTCAATATCTTCATGACGTTCAACTAATTCATCAATTGCCGCAAAGTTCATTGAAGCATCTTCACGAATTGCTGTATGAGGGCAACCGCCAGTTTCAACTCCGATGATACGATCTGCAGGAAGTACGCCAGAATTTACTAAGATTTTTTCGTCTTCTTTTGTATAAATATCATTTGTAATAACACCGATGCTTAATTCTTTAGAAAGATGTTTTACTACTTTTTCTACAAGTTCGGTTTTACCTGCGCCTACAGGGCCGCCGACTCCGATTTTAATAGGTTGAGTCATAAGTCTTGCCTCCTAAGAAATAAAGATTCGTACATTCACTTTTTCATGTTCCATTTGATTGATTTCAAGTCCTGGTGCAGTGATGCCGAATTCAGATGCTTTAAGCTCAAAAATATGGTCGCGTGTTTGTTTCATAAAAGGAATCATCTGCGTCACAATACGTTGACCTGCAGTTTGTCCTAATGGAATGGCTCTGACCGCATTTTGAGTTAAAGATGAAACGTTTTGATATAAATAATAATCGATAATCATTTCAATATCGACACCGAGATAATGACCAAGCATTGTAAAGCAGATTGCTGGATGCAATTTCGCTTGTTTTGCTTGATATTGTTCGTGATACCAATGAATCCATTCACTATCGTAAAGTTCATCAGCTAGTTTCACCATACGTGTTCCCATTTGTTTGGTACCGACACGTGTTTCTCTCGGCATATTTTGAACAAATAATAAACGATCTAATTCTAACACTCTTTTTTCATCATTCTGATTCAGTGCTTCGTAAACGAAGCGCATCGCTAATCCATCCGCATATGTGAGTTGTTCACTTAAAAACAGTTTCAACCATTCTTGGAAGGACTGTTCATCATGAACAGTCCCACTTTGGATATAAGTTTCTAATCCGAATGAATGGCTGAAAGCACCTGTAGGGAATTGCGAATCGCAAAATTGAAACAAGCGTAAAGACGCATGATCAATCATGTGAATGTCCTATATGACGGAAGGCTTTGTTTACTTTGCGATCCTCACGTGAGTGGGGGATGCCTAATGATTTTAATAAATCTTCAACTAAATAATCGTATTGTACCAACATTTCACTTTCTGTGAATTGTGCAGGTAAATGACGGTTACCAAGTTGATGGGCAATATCTCCCATTTCTTGCAGTGAACGTGGTTTGATAACCAAAATATCTTCAGAATTGACATCAATCACGATACGGTTGTTGTCATCTTCATATAAGATATCGCCATACTGCAAGTCTACAGGGTTTTTTAAGCGGATTCCGATTTCATTACCGTGGTCAGTTTTGACACGTTGGATGCGTTTAACTAAATCAGAGTTTTCTAGATACACTTTTTCAGTGTGCTTTTGTTTTTCTTCAGGTGATAAATTGGCGATATTGCCAAGAATTTCTTCTACTATCATGAAAGCTTGCCTCCTAGAATAAGAAGTAACGTTGTGTTAATGGCAACTCTTTAGCAGGTTCGCTTGTGATTTTTTCGCCATCTACAAACACTTCATACGTTTGTGGATCTACGTCTAATTTTGGTGTTGCTGTATTGTTTTTCATATCTGTTTTACGTAGGTTACGGATATTTTTAACTGGACGGATTAAACGATGCAAGTTCAATTGACGTTGAATATCGTTCATATAAGCAATGTTTGATACGAATGTCATGTTTGTACCTGTCATGTTACCGCCAAGTTGACCGTACATTTTACGGAATTTAAGAGGTTCTGAGATTGGGATAGAACCATTTGCATCACCGTTGATTGCTGTACTGATCATTCCGCCTTTTAAGACAACATCAGGTTTTACACCAAAGAATGCAGGCTCCCAAATTACAATATCCGCAAGTTTGCCAGGTTCAATTGAACCGACATATTCAGAGATACCGTGTGTAATCGCAGGGTTGATTGTGTATTTTGCGATATAACGTTTGATACGGTTGTTGTCATTGTATTCTGAGTCGCCATCTAAATAACCGCGTTGTTCTTTCATACGGTGTGCGACTTGCCATGTACGTGTGATAACTTCACCGACACGACCCATTGCTTGTGAGTCAGAGCTGACCATACTGAATACACCCATATCTTGTAATACGTCTTCCGCTGCAATTGTTTCTTTACGGATACGTGAATCAGCGAATGCTACGTCTTCAGGAATAGAAGCGTTCAAGTGGTGTGTAATCATAACCATATCTAAGTGCTCATCAATTGTATTTGTTGTGTAAGGTAGTGTTGGGTTAGTAGATGATGGAAGGACATTAGGATAGCTTGCTGATTTGATTAAGTCAGGCGCATGTCCGCCACCAGCACCTTCAGTGTGGTACATATGAATAACACGGTCTTTGATTGCTTTCATCGTATCTTCCATGAAGCCCGCTTCATTCAACGTATCTGCGTGTAATGCGATTTGAACATCATAATCATCAGCTACATCTAATGCATGACTTAGCGCAGATGGTGTTGCTCCCCAGTCCTCATGGACTTTCAAGCCGATTGCGCCAGCGTGGATTTGTTCAATTAATGCTGTGTGGTTGTGTGCTTGTCCTTTACCAGTGAAACCAACGTTGACTGGTAAAGCTTCCGCTGCTTCTAACATACGGTGCATATGCCATGGACCTGGAGCAACCGTAGTGGCTTTAGAACCTTCAGAAGCACCAGTACCGCCGCCGATATGTGTTGTAACACCACTTTCAAGCGCAACCCATGATTGTTCAGGGTTAATAAAGTGTACGTGTGTATCAATACCGCCAGATGTTACGATCTTACCTTCAGCTGAAATGATATCAGTGTTTGCACCGATAATGATATTAACGTTGTCCATAATATCAGGGTTACCAGCTTTACCATATCTCATGATATAGCCGTTTTTAATTCCGATATCTGCTTTGTATACTTTATCGTAATCAATAATAACTGCGTTTGTAATAACAGTATCTGCAACATTACGGTCATCACGTGTTACGTTAGGGTTTTGAGCCATACCGTCACGCACAGATTTACCGCCGCCGAAAGTAGCTTCATCCCCATATGACGCATAGTCTTTTTCTACTCGTGCAAACAAGTTTGTATCAGCTAATCGAATAGAATCGCCGACAGTCGGACCATATAAACTTGTATATTGAGATTGTGTCATTTTAAAGCTCATCGATCATACCCACTTTCTTTATTCGCATTTTTCATTCCTTCGTCGTCTTTAATACCAGCGTTCGGATGATTATCGTCTACACGGAAGACACGATCTTCATCAATCGGTCCATTAACCATTCCTCGGAATCCGTAAATACGACGATTACCGTTATATTCCACAAGTTGTACTTTCTTTTCATCCCCAGGTTCAAAGCGTACAGCTGCGCCAGCTGGAATATCTAAATGTTTACCATATGCTTTCTCTCTATCAAATTTTAAGCCATCATTTACTTCAAAAAAATGATAATGAGAACCGACTTGAATAGGGCGGTCTCCTATATTTTTAACAACGATTACTGTTTCAGTAGAATCAGTACCTTTATTTATTTCTATTTCAGTACGTTTTACTATAATTTCACCAGGTCTCATAATATATAATCCCCCTTTAAACAATCGGATGATGTATCGTAATTAATTTTGTGCCGTCAGGGAATGTAGCTTCAACTTCGATGTCTGTGATCATATCTGCTACACCTTCCATTACATCATCCTTATTTAAAATTTGTCTACCGTAACTCATAAGGTCGGCAACGCTCTTACCATCTCTTGCACCTTCTAACATTTCGTAACTGATGATAGCTACCGCTTCAGGATAGTTTAATTTTAAACCGCGTTTTTGACGTCTGCGTGCAACGTCATTCGCAATAACCAACATCAATTTATCTTGTTCACGTTGAGTAAAATGCAAAGTAATCCCTTCTTTCATATATGTTAAATAATACTAATCCATTGTAAGACTCGACTTATCGATATACAAGAAATATATATTTGTGGTGCCAAATATAATTGCAAATTAACAAGTTAAGGCTTGAATATACACTTTAATTAACCCAAGGGAGTTTTACCTTTTTTGGTACATTTTCAAACAAACGTTGTATTTTAATCTAAAAAAATTATAAATAGAGAGCAATAGGTTTTATTCACAATCCTATTTTGTTAAAATTATAACTGTTTATAAATTTTGAGAAATCAGGTGAAGGATCGATGCGTCAATTAGTCGACGTTGTATTAAAGAATATCTCACAAGTATTATTGTTAAATAATGCTTGGACAGGGCTATTCATTTTAGCAGGTTTATTTGTAGCAAATTGGAAAGTAGGGCTAGCAGCATTGCTTTCTAGTTTGATTGCTTATGTATTAGCACCTTATACAAATTATTCCAAAGAAGAAATCAAAGAGGGGCTGGCTGGTTTTAATCCAGTGCTGACAGGTGTGGCTTTAACCATATTCTTAGTGCCAGACATTAAAGGTATTGGTATGACAGCACTTGCGGTTGTATTGACATTACCGCTTGGTGCCGCATTTCGTCATTTATTATCGCGTTTTGACTTGCCGATGTTGACCATGCCGTATGTGTTTATCAGTTGGATGTTTTTATTTATGTCCTTCCAATTCGAACACGTCAATGCTGGAGTTAATATTTTACCTTCTACGGTACGTGAGATTACATTTTCACATCACGCGATTAACGGTGTGATGACTTTCTTAGATGGCTTTAGTGAAATTTTCTTGGTGAAAAGTACAGTAGGGGGCTTATTGATACTGATTGGTATCTTTATTGCTTCTAAACGTGCAGGTATCTTCTCAGTCGTCGCAAATATCATCGGCGTTTTTGTGGTAATGTTATTTGGGGCGAACCATGATGATATAAATACAGGATTATATGGCTATAATGTTATCTTAGTAATATTAGCTTTAGGTGTTACCTTTAAAGAAACTTCTGTGTTTAACAAATATTTAAGTATGTTATTTGGTATTTTTATCACAGTGGTTGTACATGCTGGTTTAGTGACTTGGTTAAAACCATTCGGCTTGCCAGTATTCACATTACCGTTCATCGTCGCAACATGGTTGATGTTGATGGCAGGTAAACCAAATGTGATGCCTGTTGAAAGCGAAACTGAAAATAAATAATCTATAAACAAAACGGCTTACACAACCTGTTTACTGTGTAAGCCGTTTTTTTCATATTATTTAGAAGCTGCTTGTTCGAGTTTTTCTTTTAAATCTTTACGCATGAATTCTAATGTGTAAGGGTCGTTGAACCAGTATGTTTTCGCATCTACTTTGATGACATGTCCTTCTTTAACTGCTGGTAGGTTTTTCCAAAGGTTTGTTTGAGTATAAGATGGTTCAGCTTTGCCGGCACGTGTTGATACAATATAGTCGCCTGCATATTCAGGGATTTTCTCTTGTTTGATTTCTGCCCAACCATCTTTTTTAACTAGTTCTTTTTGTTTTTCTGGCATTTGTAAGCCGAATGCTTGATAAATCACTTCACCGCCGCGGCCCCAGTTTGGACCGTACGTATAAAGTTTTTTGTCGAATTCATCTAATAATGAGATTGTTGAATCTTTACCGATTTTATTTTGAATCTCTTTACCATCTTTTTTAGTTTCTTTTTTCCAATCCTCTGTCCATTTTTTAGCTTCGTCTTCTTTACCTAACAATTTACCTAGTTCAATTTGTTGATCTAAGTACTTATGTTTTGCGTAGTCGAAAACTACAGTAGGAGCTGCTTTTTGATATTTCTTGATGTTTTTATCTGTTGAATAAACAATGATTAAATCTGGTTTTTGTTTGATTACTTTTTCAACATCTTCGCTGCCAGTGGCGCCGATTTTTTCAACACCTTTGAATTTTTCTTTTAAGATAGGGCTGTCATCGACTTGGCTGTTGACTGCTACAACGTTACCGCCTAATTTTTTTACACCGCCAGCGTATGTAGGTGCAACAACCGCAATACGTTTAGGTTCTTTCGGAATATCTACTTTCTTACCGTTATCCATTGTATATGAACGTGTTTCTTTTTTTGAATCTTTTTGATCACTGGATTGTTTACCGCATGCTGCAAGCACAAGGACTAACACAATCAGTGGGATGAGTAATTTTTTCATCTTTATATCTTCCTCCTAATTGAAAACGATTATCGTTTAGCGTTATTCAAAATTATAAAGGGTATTCGCAGAAAGCACAATATAAATTTCTAAATAAATCAACATTTATTATTTGTTTAAAATGAAAAACACTATGTTCGACTATTGAACATAGTGTTAAGTCACTAGAATAAGTTGAGTTCTGATTTGGCAATATTTGTGTAAGCCGCATCTTCCATTGGCGGATTATGCAGACCAGCACGCATGTCACGATAATAGCGTTGAAGCGGGCGATCCATTTCTAAACTTTTCGCACCGACAATGCGCATTGCTAAATCGATGACTTTCAAACCTTGATTCATTACTAAAATTTTACTTGCGGAAGTTTCATTCCAAACAGGTGCATCAGGGGCTTCATGATACATACGGGCTGTAGACCATAAAAAGGCACGTGCTGAAAGTAATAACGACTCCATTTCACCGATTGATTGTTGGACAGTCGGAAGATGTCCGATAGGGTAATCAATACTATTCGGCTGATGTGTTTTGGCGAAGTCTTTCGCATAATCTGTCGCAGCTTGTGCAATACCTAAATACACACTTGGGATATGCAGAATCCAACCGTTCGGTCCTTTTGAACCGCCCGCAACTTCTACAAAGTTTTCTTGTGGTATATGCACATCTTCTAATACCAGGTCATGGCTTTCAGTCGCACGCATGCCGACCACATTCCAAGTTTCAGCAACAGACACTCCAGGCGTTTCTTTTTCAACTAAGAAGAAACCGAATTGGTCTGTGGCTTCATTGTAGCCGCTGACTAAGAAATGGGTTAAAGCTGGCAACATTGAAGTAAAAGTTTTAACGCCGTTTAAAACATATTCTGAACCTGAGCGTTTAGCGTGTGTTGAAGGTTTGCCGCCACGTGTCGGACTTCCAGTATCCGCTTCACTCACCGCTCTATTAATCAACGCACCTTCTTGAATAGCTTGTGCTAATTGATCGAGTAGGTGAGGCTCCCATTTTTGTTCTTCAAATATTTGTCCTGCAGTACTTAAATGCCAACCGATAGATAAAGCTGTGGCACCATCAATAGAACCTAAATAACTTTGGATGATAACCATATCTTCAATTGTCGCACCTTCACCGCCATAAGCTTTCGGCAAGGTTAATAAGGTATAACCTTCTTTAACGAGCCAATCAATATTCTCGTGAGGGAAGCGGCTATGCGCATCATTGTATGCTGCATGTGCTTGAAATTCGTCTTTGACTGATTGTAATTTTGTTAACCATTTACGTTGAATCTCTGTATGAATTAATCCTGATTCTAACAATGTCATTCCTCCTGACGTTTGTTGCCTTGTTAAGTTTAGTGTATCACTCGGAATAGAGAGTTGGTAGTTTTTAGCGGTCTGCATTTGTTTTACGAGAAAAGCTAGACATCATACAATTAAATTTCTGGTTAAATGCTTACTTTACATTTGTTGTGAATTTCAATTTAATAAGTAATATACATAAATTTTGGAGGTAGAACATGAAACAAATATATTTCAACCACGATGGCGGTGTAGATGATTTAGTGTCTCTCTTTTTATTACTACAGATGGAAGATGTTGAATTAATCGGTGTCAGCGCAATTGGTGCTGACAGTTATGTAGAACCCGCAGTGAGTGCGTCTATTAAAATTATTAACCGCTTTTCAGATAGAGATTTAAAAGTTGCCGCATCATCACAAAGAGGGAAGAATCCATTTCCTAAAGAATGGCGTATGCATGCCTTCTTTGTAGATGCATTACCAGTATTGAATGAATCACGTACTGAACAACGAGCATCGCAATCAGAACTTGAAGCATATGAAGATATAATAGAAAAATTAGAAGCAAGTACACAACCAGTGACCTTGTTATTTACTGGTCCTCTAACAGATTTGGCTAAAGCATTAGAGGTTGCTCCGCATATCACAGAAAAAATTGAACGCTTAGTATGGATGGGAGGGACATTCTTAACGAAAGGCAATGTTGAAGAACCTGAACATGATGGAACTGCAGAATGGAATGCCTTTTGGGATCCAGAAGCAGTCGCAACGGTTTTTGATACAGATATTGCGATTGATATGGTTGCGTTAGAAAGTACAAATAAAGTGCCGTTAACAATTGATGTCAGACAAATGTGGGCAGATCAACGTGATATTTTAGGTGTAGATTTCTTAGGTGTTTGTTATGCTGCAGTTCCGCCATTAACGCATTTTGTGACGAACTCTACGTATTTCTTATGGGATGTCTTAACAACAGCTTCTGTCGGAAAACCTGAGTTAGTACATGTTGAAGAAGTACAAACAGAAGTGATTACAAAAGGACCGAGTCAAGGACGAACTAAACGTGTTCAAGAGGGCGGCCGTACAATCAGATTAGTCGATGATGTGCACAGAGATGCATTCTTTGACTACATGACAAACCTTGCCGCAAAGGTTCGTGTCTAGACGTGTAAAATTATACAAATAAATGTTAACTTATCGTAAATTAAAGTTAACATATGTGATATAATCTTCCATGTAAGATTTTGAGGAGGTTATATTATGACAACAAAACATATCACATTTACTGCGATTATGACAGCTATTATCGCATTGCTTGGTCTGATTCCACCTATTCCGCTTCCATTCATGCCAGTACCGATTGTCTTGCAGAATGTCGGTATTTTTCTAGCAGGTATTCTTTTAGGCAAAAAGTATGGTACATTAAGCGTAATTGTATTTTTAATTTTAGCAGCGTGCGGTTTACCTGTACTATCAGGCGGTCGTGGCGGTATAGGAGTTTTTGCTGGTCCATCAGCAGGTTTCTTATTCTTATATCCAGTCGTCGCTTTCTTAATTGGGTATGCGCGCGATAAATCTATAGAACGAATCAATTTCGGTCGTTTATTTTTACCTACATTAATTGCGGGTGTCTTATTATTAGACATTGTCGGCACATTAATTATGGGCGTGATTACACATATGCCATTATCAAAAGCATTCTTTTTATCATTTGTCTTTATGCCGGGGGATATTATTAAAGCGATTATCGCATGCTTAATCGGTGCAGCATTATTGAATCACACACGCTTTAAACAATTGATTCGTTTCTGAGGTAGCAGAAAGAGGGATAAAGATGGGGCCGCTATCCATGCGATTAATTGATCAACCTGGAACGATTGCTTATGAAGATGAACAAAAGACGATTTATTTAACACCACAAGAACCTTTAACGTATTATACGAACAAATGGGTATATCATGACATGCCGACGTTTGAAACTTGGTTAGAAGATGTCAAAACACAAACACACGCACATCTCAAACAAGAGAGTCGCCATTTGGCATTTACTTTTCCAGAAAACACACCTTTAGATTCCACGTTTCGTACATATTTTGAACGAGAGAATTTTGATGTTGTGTTGTTAGAAATGTATGCGATCGAAGCACATGAGCTTGCAGGTGACATTCCAGATGGTTTAGATATCCGTTTTGTCGATATTTATCATTTGGATGATTATTTGAAAATCTGTCGTTATTTTTCACTGGATTACGGTAAAGACTACGCAGACGAAGTGGTTAAAACTTTAAGACAACAATTTGACGGCGCAACGAATGTGAAGCGGGTGATTGCTTATAAAGATAATCAACCAGTCGGCACATTAGATATGATTGAATCAGAAGAAACGATTGAAATCGATAGTTTCGGTGTGATCAAAGAAATGCGTGGACAAGGAATCGGACGTGCTATGCAGGGATTTGTCGCAAATTATGCCAAGCATAAACCTTTGATTTTAATCGCAGACGGTGAAGATACTGCCAAGGAAATGTATATTAAACAAGGCTATACCTTCATCAGTTATTGTTATAGTGTGATAAAAGAGAATATATAAGCAAACAAAAAAGCTGTGTTTCACAAGTTAATCTTGTGAGGACACAGCTTTTATTCGTTCTGGGTGACTATAAATATTGAAGTTGCCATCTCTGATAAATCCAATGGCTGTTATGTTTAAGTCATTCGCAAGCGTCACAGCTAACGTAGTCGGTGCGGATTTAGAAAGAATAACACCAACTCCGATTTTAGCCGCTTTAATCAGAATTTCTGATGAAATACGACCGCTGAAAATTAATACTTTGTCTCGAACAGGAATATGACGTTCAATACAGAAACCATATAACTTATCGAGTGCGTTATGTCGACCGATATCTTGACGGTGTTCAAAGAAAGCATCTCCGTCGCTGATGGCTGCGTTATGCAATCCGCCTGTACGTTTGAACAGTTTACTTGCAGTTTGTAGTCTCGTCATCATATTGATGACCTGTTGAGGTGTGAGTGTGATATTCGACAATGACGTCTTAGCTACTGCCGCATCATTTTGGAAATAAAACTCACGACTTTTACCGCAACATGAAGCAATCATGCGCTTGGTTGAATACTCGAAACGATCCCCTAAGTCTTTCGTTAATTCAACATGTGCAAACCCCTTGCTGTCATCTATTTGAATCGATTTCAATTCACTGCGTTTTAAAATTGCACCTTCAGACGCTAAAAAGCCCAGCACCAATTCTTCCATGTGGTCTGGACTGCAGATGACGGTTGCAAATTCTTCGCCATTAACCATGACAGTTAATGGAAATTCTGTAACATAACTATCAGTTGTTTCAAATAATTCTCCATCTTCAAAGCGGACAATTGTCTGATTCGTTAAAACATCTTTATCTTTATTCATATGCATGACTCCTTAATTTAACAATATACTACATCACTTCAATTTACAAAAAAGATTTGCATGAAATGTTTCATTATTTAAAATGAAAAGTTGTACAAGTAAACAGAGCGTAGTAAACTTAAAGTAAACAAAAGAGAGGTGTCAATTATGGCAAGTATTAGAGATATCGCAAAACAAGCGGGTGTCAGTCCAGGTACAGTGTCACGTGTACTTAATGAAGATCCGACATTGTCTGTAGCCGACAGTACAAGAACTCGTATTTTAAATACCGCAAAAGAACTTGAATATCACAAAGCAGAACGTGTAAATCGCCAAGTTCAAATCATTACTTATGCGTCTCGTAGACGAGAAATGGCTGACCCATTTCATCGTGAATTGCGTTTAGCAATAGAGTCTGAAATTAAGAAATTAAATTTAACATTAAAGAAGACACTTAGAATTGAAACAGGATTTAAAAAACAAGATTTACAAGATGTGAAAAAAGCAGGTGCAGTGTTAGTCATCGGTAATTTCTCATTGGATGCTTTAAAAGAAATTTATCGCCATAACCCTAATATGGTGGTGATTAATAATAAGCAAGTTCCTGATTATATCGATGCAGTGTACTCTGATCTAGAACAAGCCATGTATCAGCTGCTGAATCAAATCAGGGACACTTATCATGATGCACATATCGCTTATTATGGAGGCATACGTGAAGAACGTAATTTAGATGGGAAAGAAGCATATGAAAATGATGCAAGATATCACGCATATCTTTCTTGGTGTCAACAACATGATGAGATACCGAATGGCAATTTAATCGGTTGGGAACGAGAAGATGGTTTTGAAGCGATAACAGAAGCAGACACTATCCCAGATGTGTTGATAGCGGGTAATGATATGGTCGCAATTGGTCTAATTCAAGGCCTCCAACAAAGAGGTGTCACAATCCCTAAAGATGCTGGAGTTATCGGATTTAATGACTTAGATGTAAATCAATATGTAACACCATCATTGACGAGTGTGCGTATTGATATCGAGCAGTTTGGTAAAAGTGCTGTCTTAATGGCAAAAGAACGTATTCAAAAAACACGTCAATCTGCCATGCATATTGTGATACAAACGAAACAAATAGAGCGACAATCTTTTTCTTTTAAGAACTAATGAAAGTGTTGACAAAACATTTAGTAAACAAATAAACTTTAATTGTGTTTACTAATAAATTTACCTTGTGAGAGGAGTTATATTATGTTGGCATCTATGCAAACGCAATTTGAAAAGCATTTTGAAACAAAGCCAGATGTTGCCGCATTCGCACCAGGACGTATTAATTTGATCGGAGAGCATACAGATTATAATGGCGGTTATGTATTCCCAGCTGCTATTGAATTAGGCACATACGGTTTAGCACGTAAACGTGAAGATCGTACGATTCGTTTTTACTCTTTGAACTTTGAGGAAAAAGGTATTATTTCATTTTCATTAGATGATTTAGATTTCAATGCTGACCATAGTTGGGCGAACTATCCAAAAGGCATGGTTAAGTTTTTAATTGAAGCGGGTTACAAAATTGACTCAGGCTTTGATGTCATCGTTGAAGGTAACATTCCAAACGGCGCAAGTTTATCTTCTTCAGCTTCTATTGAAATGCTGACAGGTTGGTTAATGAAACAACTCTTTAACTTAGATGTAGAGCGCTTAGAATTAATTCAACTTGGACGTAAAGTAGAAAATAAATTTATCGGTGTCAATTCAGGTATTATGGACCAGTTCATTGTGGGTATGGGTCAAAAGGATCAAGCGATTTTATTAGATACGCATACGTTAGAGTATCATTATGTTCCAACTGAATTCGGAGATTACACGATTTCTATTATGAATACGAATAAGCGTCGTGAATTAGCAGAATCTAAATATAATGAACGGTTAGAAGAATGTCAGAAAGCATTAGCGTTACTTCAACAAGAATTGGATATTGAAGCGTTAGGACATTTAGACGTTGAAACGTTCGAAAAATATGCGCATTTAATTGAAGATGAAACGATACGTCGTCGTGCACGTCACGCAGTTACTGAAAACGCACGTGTTAAAGAAGCGTATGATGCTTTAGCGCAATCAGACTTTGAACGCTTTGGTGAATTATTAAACCAAAGCCATGCTTCATTGAAGGATGATTATGAAGTGACGGGCAAAGAGCTAGATACTTTAGCAGAATCTGCACAAAATGTTGATGGAGTCCTTGGTGCACGTATGACAGGTGCAGGATTCGCAGGATGTGCGATTGCTTTAGTTCATCAATCAAAAGTTAAAGATTTAGAAGATGAAGTCTCTCGTATTTATACAGACAAGATTGGTTATGCGCCATCGTTTTACCATGTCAATATCGGTGACGGCGTGAAAACAATCGAACTTTAAGGAGGAAAATCATGTCAGTTTTAGTATTAGGCGGTGCCGGTTATATCGGCAGCCATGCAGCGCATCAATTGATAGATGCTGGTTATGATGTCGCAGTGGTGGATAATTTAGGAACAGGTCATAGAGGTGCCGTGCCTAAAGCAGCACGTTTTTATGAAGGAGATATCCGTGACAGCGAATTCTTAAATCAAGTGTTCGCAACGGAAAATGTTGAAGGTGTCTTCCATTTTTGTGCTTATTCATTAGTTGGAGAATCGGTAGAGAAACCTTTAGATTATTTCAATAATAACGTCTATGGTATGCAAGTGTTGCTTGAAGTGATGAAAGCACATGATGTGAATGATATTGTCTTTTCTTCAACAGCAGCAGTTTATGGTGAACCAGATGTTGTCCCGATTACAGAGGATGCGAAAAAAGCACCGACCAACCCTTATGGCGAAAGTAAATTGATGATGGAAAAAATGATGCATTGGTGTCATAACGCATATGGTATGAACTATGCAGCATTACGTTACTTCAACGTCGCAGGTGCACGTGAAGATGGTACGATTGGTGAAGATCATAATCCGGAAACACATTTAATTCCTATTGTATTAGAAGCAGCGTTAGGACAACGAGATGCGATTACGATATTCGGTGTAGATTATGATACAGAAGATGGTTCATGTGTCAGAGATTATTTACATGTCACAGATTTAATTGAAGCGCATATTTTAGCGTATCGTTACTTAAAAGATGGCGGTGAGAGCGGCGCATTCAACTTAGGCAGCAGTCAAGGTTATTCTGTTATTGAAATTGTGGAAGCAGCACGCCAAGCGACTGGTGAAAAGATTAAATCAGAAATCGGCAAACGTCGTGCAGGTGATCCAAGTAAATTAATCGCTTCAAGTGATAAAGCACGTAACGTGTTAGGCTGGGAGCCGAAACATGATGATATTCATGAAATTATTGAAACTGCTTGGCATTGGCACCGCGCACATCCGAATGGCTACGAAGATAAATAAAAAGGGAGGCCGTATCATGAAGCTGAATCAACAGCTGATACAACGCTTTATTTCATATGCAGTAGAATATGGGGACTTTGAAAAGGAAGATGCTTTCTATATTCAAAACCTAGTGCTAGAGATTACACAAGCAGAAGATATCGAACATGAGGAGAGAGATATCTCAGAACTTGATACACCGAATGCGATTGCACAACACTGGATTAATCGAATGATTGAACATCACTTAATAGAAGATGCGGTATATCAAAAAGAAATGGTTGAAACGAAACTATTAGATTTAATCACACCGAAACCTTCAACTATTAATCGCAACTTTAGACAGTTGTATCAAGACAGCCCGGAGAAAGCGACGCAATATTTATATGATATTTGTATGCGCAACCACTATATTAAGGCAGATGCCATCGCACAAAATATTCATTTCTATACACCAACGAACTATGGTGACTTAGAAATTACAATTAATATGTCTAAACCTGAAAAAGATGCGAAAGAAATTGCGGCAGCAAGAGAAGCAAAACAAACAAGTTATCCTTTATGTGCGTTATGTATGGAAAATGAAGGTTACCAAGGTTCTGTAACCCAAGCAGCACGTCGTAATCACCGAATTGCGCGTATTAAGTTAGATGGAGAAGACTGGGGATTCCAATTTTCACCATACGCTTATTTCCCAGAACATAGTATCGTATTATCTGCACAACATGTGCCAATGAAGATCGGACGACAAACTTTTGTGAATTTATTAGACTTTGTGAAGCAATTTCCGCACTATTTTGCGGGATCTAATGCGGACTTGCCGATTGTAGGCGGTTCAATCTTGTCTCACAACCATTACCAAACAGGGCGCCACACTTTCCCGATGGATAATGCGACAGAAATAGAACGTTTTACTATTGATGATTATCCTGAAGTAGAAGCGGTGTTGTTAGATTGGCCGATGAGTGTAATCCGTTTAAAAGGTAATAATCAAGCACAACTCATTGATGCGGCAGAACATATTTTCAATCAATGGAATGCGTACAGTGATGAAAGTGTTCAAGTCAAAGCACAAAGTGAGGAGGGCGAACGTCATCATACCATCACACCGATTGCACGTTACCGTCAAGAAACAGGTCGTTTTGAATTAGATTTAGTACTAAGAGACAATCAAACATCAGAAGATTATCCAGATGGTATTTTCCATCCGCACCAAGATGTACAACACATTAAAAAAGAAAACATCGGTTTAATCGAAGTGATGGGAACTGCGATTTTACCAGCACGTTTAAAACATGAGCTTAAACAAGTCGAACAATATGTTTTAGGTGAAACTGATATAGATTTAGGTGTGCATCAAGATTTCGCAGATGAACTAAAAGAGAAACATCAATTTACACCTGAAAATGCTGAAGGTATTGTTTTAGATGCTGTAGGTCAGAAATTCAAACGTGTCTTAGAAGATGCAGGTGTGTTTAAACGTGATACTGAAGGCTTAGAAGCCTTTAAACGTTTTGTTCAAACTTTATAATTATAATCAAAAGGTCAATGTCATATTGGCCTTTTTTCTTGTGCGAATACAAAAGATAATGGTTAAATTCAAATTGGAATTTATGGACCGAAAGCGTATAATCGAGAGTGGATTAATCATTTTTAGGAGGCTTCTTCAAGATGAAGTTGAAATACTTTGCGGTTATACTGTTGAGCGTCTGCTTAGTTGTTGTTGGATGTTCAAATGATAAAAAAGAAACAAACAGTAATCAAAAAGAAAATACTTTACATGTCGCAGCTGCCGCAAGTTTAACGGATGTGACGAAAGATTTAGAAACAGCATTTAAGAAAAAACATTCAGATGTTGATATTACATTTAACTACGGCGGATCAGGATCGTTAAGACAACAAATTGAAAAAGGTGCACCTGTTGATGTGTTTATGTCAGCCAACACAAAAGATGTCCAAGCGTTAAAAGATAAGAAGAAAGCTGATAACACTTATGATTATGCGCGAAATCAACTTGTATTAATTGGTGAACAAGGCACTGATTTAAAATCAGTCAAAGGTTTAAAAGATGGACAAAAACTTGCGATAGGCGAAGTGAACTCTGTACCTGCAGGTAAATACGCAGAAGGTTACTTAAAAGACAATGGATTATACAGCAGCGTTAAAGATCATCTTGTCTTTGCGAAAGATGTCCGTCAAGTCTTGAATTATGTGGAAAAAGGGAACGCGCAACTCGGTTTTGTTTATAAAACGGATTTATATAAAAACAAAACTAAAAATGATAAAGTAAAAGAAATCGAATCGGTGAAATTAAAACAACCGATTGTTTATGAAGCCGGAACAACATCTGATAATAAGACAGCGAAAGCTTGGATTGAGTTCTTAAAATCAGATGAAGCGAAACAAATCTTAAAAGATTATCAATTTGAAGCGTAGGAGGAGTGGAAATGCCTGATTTAACGCCATTTTGGATATCAATTGAAGTGGCTGTAATCAGCACGATTATTGTAACAGTACTTGGGATTTTAATTTCAAGACTGTTATATCGACGTCGTGGACGTATTGTGACACTTCTTGAGAGTATTATTATCCTGCCGATTGTGTTACCTCCGACAGTCATGGGGTTCTTATTATTAATTGTTTTCTCACCACGAAGCCCTGTAGGCGCATTTATGACAAATGTTTTACATATGCCTGTCATATTCACAATCACTGGTGCAATTATTGCCTCTGTGATTGTCAGTTTTCCGTTAATGTATCAACATACGATTCAAGGTTTTAGAGGTATTAATCATAAAATGTTGAATACAGCACGAACAATGGGTGCAAGTGAAAATAAAATTTTCTTCAGACTGATTTTACCGCTATCAAAGCGTGCTATTTTATCTGGTGTGATGATGGCATTTGCGCGTGCAATCGGTGAGTTCGGCGCAACCTTAATGGTAGCGGGTTATATTCCAAATAAAACCAATACGTTGCCTTTAGAGATTTATTTCTTAGTTGAACAAGGCAAAGAGAACCAAGCTTGGCTATGGGTATTAGTATTAGTCGCATTTGCGATTACTGTTATTGGTACGATTAACTTAATGAACAAAGATCGTTATTTGGAGGTGGATTAAGATGTTGACCATCCAAATTACACATCAATTAAAAGGACAGTTACTGAAGTTAGATATTCAAGATACAGTACCTAAAATTTATGCGATACGAGGACCTTCAGGAGTGGGGAAAACGACTGTTTTGAATATGATCGCAGGCTTAAGGGCTGCAGATAACGCTTATATCAAAGTCAACGAACGTGTGTTAACGGATACGCAATCATCTGTGAATGTTAAAATTCAAGAGCGTCATTTAGGCTATTTATTTCAGGACTATCAATTGTTTCCGAATATGACAGTTTTTCAAAATATCACGTTTATGGCGCAACCTTCTGAACATATTACAGCGTTGATGCATCAATTAAACATCAGTTATTTACAAAAACAATTTCCAGCTAGATTATCAGGCGGGGAAGCACAACGTGTCGCATTAGCACGTGCATTAAGCACACGTCCTGATTTACTTTTATTAGATGAACCATTTTCTAGTTTGGATGATGCGACGAAAGAAGAAAGTATGCGTTTAGTGAAACGACTCTTTGATGAATGGCAAATCCCGATTATTTTTGTGACACATTCTAATTACGAAGCAGAACAATTGGCGGATGAAATTATAACGTTAAGTTCTGTACCAGCTGAATAATAAAAAGTTTCAATCCGGTCTGTCTTCTATTGGCATGACCGGATTTTAGGTGACATACTACAATTCGAACGATTGTAACACGTCTCTATTCGTCTTATAATAAAGACAATGCACTTTAAGAAAGGAATCGAAAGATGTCAGAACGTTATTCCAGACAAATTTTGTTTAAACATATAGGCAGAGAAGGCCAAGAGAAAATTGCGCAAAAACATGCGCTGATAATCGGCATGGGTGCATTAGGAACACACATTGCGGACGGTTTAGTCAGAGCGGGCATCAAACAGTTAACGATTGTTGATCGTGACTACATCGAGTTCAGCAACTTACAACGTCAAATGTTGTTTACAGAACAAGATGCGACAGACGCGATGCCGAAAGTGATTGCGGCGAAAGAAAAGCTGCAGGAAATCCGAAGTGATGTCATCATTGAGGCGCATATCGCTCAAGTCAATCCCCAGTTTCTAGAAACGCATGGAACTGAGGTAGATTTAATTTTAGATGCGACAGATAATTTCGATACACGTTTATTAGTGAATGATTTTGCGTATAAATATAATATACCTTGGATATATGGCGGGGTTGTACAAAGTACATATATCGAAGCATCTTTCATTCCTGGACAAACTCCGTGTTTCAATTGTCTGATGCCGCAATTACCAGTCATTAACATGACGTGTGATACAGTAGGGGTAATTCAACCAGCGGTAACCATGACCACGAGTTTACAAACACGTGATGCGTTAAAAATCCTGACTGAAACACCTTTTACGCCTAAATTAACTTATGGTGATATTTGGGAAGGGACACACTATACATTCGGGTTCAGTCGTATGTTTAAAGCTGATTGTCATACGTGTAGTGAACATGCGACCTATCCGCATTTAAATCATACTGATTTACAGTTTGCGACATTATGCGGAAGAGATACAGTTCAATACAATAATGAGGATATTACCCAGGAAATGTTGAAGGAATATCTTGAAACGCATCATATTAAGTATCATGCGAACCCTTATATGATTCGCTTCGAATTCAACAATCATCGAATCGTCAGTTTCTCAGGCGGACGCATGTTGATACATGGCATGACGAAACCTGAAGAAGCGATTAAATTAATGAACCAATTACTCGGTTGAGTAAAACACATAGGAGGCCTAATGAATGAAAAATGAACACGTGAATGTCAAATTAGATAGAACCATCAACGCAGCAGTCTTAACTGTGTCTGATACAAGAACAAAAGAAACAGATAAAGGCGGTAATTTAGCTAAAGAATTATTATCAGAGATTAATGTGGAAATTGCAGATGATCATTACACAATTGTCAAAGATGATAAACAAGCGATTACTGAACAAGTACAACAATGGTTGAATGAAGATGTGGATGTCATTATTACGACGGGCGGTACAGGTATCGCACAACGTGATGTGACGATTGAAGCAGTAACTCCTTTATTAACAAAAGAAATTGAAGGTTTCGGAGAGTTATTCAGATATTTAAGTTATGCTGAAGATGTGGGAACACGTGCTTTATTATCACGTGCTGTCGGCGGTACAGTAGGTGAACAATTGATTTTCTCATTGCCAGGTTCATCTGGTGCGGTAAGATTAGCGATTGAAAAATTAATTAAACCTGAATTGAATCATCTCATTCATGAATTAACAAAATAAAAGGCAATAAGAAGCGGTTAGATTTTACTCAGGTAGAAGACTAACCGCTTCTTCACTGTACTGTTTGATTGAATAAGGGAAAACACTGAAGCCAATCACTGATTTCATAAGATTTCATCAGTTTTTTCATCCATTCAGCCTATTTAACTTAAAGAATTCGCATTATATAATAGGAGTAACATGAAAAAAACGGAACGATTGTACGTTGTGACAGTAAAATCACAACGTCAATGGTTCCGTAGTGCTGTTGTGAAGTTCATGTTTACGTATAAAAAGGGTAAAACATGAACAACAACAGTTTATGATCTGCGGTAATCCCCGGATTTCCCGCCAGATTTTGAGATAAGGTAAGTTTCGCCGATGACCATCCCTTTATCAAGTGCTTTGGTCATATCGTAAACGGTTAAAGCCGTTGCTGAAGCGGCTGTGAGAGCTTCCATTTCTACACCGGTTTTACCTGATGTAGAGACTGTAGCTTCAATATTAAGTGTATATGACGATGTTGTATCCCATTCAAAGGCAATATCGATACCCGTCAGTGAGAGCGGATGACACATAGGAATAATCGTAGAGGTATTCTTAGCTGCCATGATTCCCGCGATTTGGGCAGTATTCAGCACATTACCTTTCTTATTTGTATGTTCTACAATTTGCTTGTAAATCGCTTCGTTAACAGTAATGCTTGAATGTGCTGTCGCAACACGTTTTGTGATGTCTTTATCAGAAACGTCGACCATTTTCGCATTACCTTGAGCGTTGATATGAGTAAATTCAGACATGTTATTCCTCCTCGCTTAGACATTATAGCATGAAATAAAATAGATGTTAGGAGCAGATAGTTTATGCCAGTTGAAAAAAGAAATCCAATTGCGGTAAAAGAAGCAATCAAACGTGTGGTAGCACAAGAATTTCGTACAGAAACACAACAAGTGCCTTTAAATGACAGTTTAGGATATATACTGTCTGAAGATATCGTGGCAACGTATGAAATTCCACGTTTTAATAAATCACCTTATGACGGCTTTGCGTTAAGAAGTGAAGATACAAAAGGTGCAAGCGGTGACAACCGTATTGAATTTGAAGTCATTGATCACATCGGTGCAGGCAGTGTGTCAGACAAAACAGTCGGACCGAACCAAGCTGTCCGTATTATGACAGGGGCAGAAATTCCAGCAGGTGCAGATGCAGTTGTGATGTTAGAACAAACACGTGAAGGTGAACATTCATTTACGATTCGTAAAACCTTCGAACATAATGAAAATATTTCATTAAAAGGTGAGGAAACAGAAGTCGGAGATGTCGTATTAAAAGAAGGCCAACGTATTAATGCTGGGGCTATCGCAGTACTTGCGACCTTCGGTTATACAGAAGTGCCTGTACGTCGCTTACCATCTGCAGCTATTATTGCGACAGGCAGTGAGTTATTAGATGTCGGTGATGAATTAGAACCAGGTAAAATCCGTAATTCCAATGGACCGATGATTCAAGGCTTACTAAATCAATTCGGCTTAGACTGTGAAGTTTATAAAATTCAAGAAGATGATTTCGACAGCAGTTTAGCAGTCGTTAAAGAAGCACTCGCTTCTCATGATATGGTCATCACAACAGGCGGTGTATCTGTTGGTGACTTCGACTATTTACCAGCTATCTACAAAGAAATCGGTGCAGAAGTATTATTCAATAAAGTACAAATGCGTCCAGGCAGTGTCACAACAGTTGCTGTCGCAAATAACCAATATTTATTTGGTTTATCAGGGAATCCATCTGCGTGCTATACAGGATTTGAATTGTTCGTAAAACCAGCAGTCTTAAATATGATGGGCGCGATTGAACGTTTCCCTCAAGTTGTAAAAGCCACATTGATGGAAGACTTCAAAAAAGCCAATCCATTCACACGTTTCATTCGTGCAAAAGCTACATTAAATGGTTTACAAACAACAGTAGTGCCTTCTGGTTTCAACAAATCAGGTGCGGTTGTCGCGATTGCACACAGTAATGCGATGATTATGTTGCCGAGCGGTACACGCGGCTTTGAAAAAGGCTACACAGTGGATGTCATTCTGACTGAAACAGATACCTTTGAAGAGGAATTAGCACTATGATTTTACAAATTGTGGGATATAAAAATTCTGGCAAAACAACCTTGATGGCAGAAACAGTTAAGTTTCTGAAAGCGCAAGGTTATCGTGTAGTGACGATTAAACATCATGGACATGGTAGTGAAGATATTACCTTACAAGCAGCAGAAGTCGATCATATGAAACATTTTGAAGCAGGGGCAGACCAAAGCATTGTGCAAGGTCATGCGTTAAGAGAAACAGTCACACGTACAACAGAACAAACTTTATCCCACATTATTGAATCAGCAGTCACGATTGATTATGATGTGTTACTAGTTGAAGGCTTTAAACAAGCGGATTATGATAAAGTGATTATTTATAGAGATGAAGCGGAATTAGTTTCTTTATCTGAGCTGAGTCATGTACAATATAAGTTACCGTTTCAAAAAAATACAAAGTTAAGTCATTTTAAAAAGTGGTTATTAACTTTTATCGATAGAAAAAAGGATGAGTCAAAATGAAACAATTTGAAGTTGTGACTGAGCCGATTCAAACAGAACCTTATCGAGACTTTACACTGACACCGCATCAAGGTGCAGTAGTGGTCTTTACAGGTCATGTTAGAGAATGGACAAAAGGCATTCGTACAGAACATCTTGAGTACGAAGCTTATGTGCCAATGGCTGAAAAAAAATTAGCTCAAATCGGCGATGAAATCAACGAACAATGGCCTGGCACGATTGTCAGCATTGTTCACCGTATCGGACCATTGCATATTTCCGATATTGCGGTATTAATCGCAGTTTCTTCACCACATAGAAAAGATGCCTATGCAGCAAATGAATATGCGATTGATCGTATTAAAGAAGTAGTGCCGATTTGGAAGAAAGAAATATGGGAAGATGGCGCACAATGGATCGGTCATCAACGTGGTTACCATGAAGATGCCATTGAAAGGGGGCAAACAGAATGAAAGTCCTTTATTTTGCGGAGATTAAAGAAATCTTACAAAAAGGTACAGAAGAATTTGAACTAGAGAATGAAATGACAGTAGAGGCGTTTAAAAAATATTTATTTGAAACGTATCCAGAAATCAGCGGCAAACAATTCCAAATCGCCTTGAATGAAGAATTTGTGCCAAATGATGAAATGATTCAACCTTCTGATGTCGTTGCGTTGATTCCACCGGTAAGCGGAGGTTAAGAAAGTGAAAGCAATTATTTTAGCAGGCGGACGTTCAGAACGTTTCGGTTCGCCTAAGGCATTTGCGAGGCTCAATGATAAAATGTTTTATCAACATATTATCGAAGCCTTGAATGAAGCCAATATGTTTAATGAGATTATCATTAGTTCTAGTGCGGAATTGGCTGATCAATTTGAAGATGTCAAAGTGGTCGTAGATGATGAAGAACATCAAGCGAAAGGACCGCTTTCAGGCATCTACTCAGTAATGAAGCAAGATTTTGAAGCAGAACTATTCTTTGTGATTTCAGTAGATACACCGTTAATCACAGAAAAAGCTGTCAGCACGTTATATCAATTTATGGTTGAACATGTCATCGAAGATCAGTTAGATATTGCGGGGTATGAAGAAGAGGGGTATCCGATTCCTACTATCGCATTTTATAGTCCGACGTGTTTACCAGTCATTGCACGTGCACTAGAATCTGATGATTATAGTATGAAACATGTTTATAATCAAGTCGCTTCTGATTGGCTGGATGTTCATGAGGTTGATACAAGACCTGATTGGTACCAAAATATTAACTACCAAGATGATTTAGCCAGAGTCAGAGATCAATCGCTTTGATGAGATGTATCAAGCGATAAGAGAGAAAGAAAAGGGGGTCAAAAGATGGTAAAACAAATAACAGATAAATTAGGTCGCCCGATTCGTGACTTAAGATTATCCGTGACAGATCGCTGTAATTTCCGCTGTGATTATTGTATGCCTAAAGAAATTTTCGGCGATGACTTTGTCTTTTTACCCAAAGATGAATTATTGACTTTTAGTGAAATGGAAAGAATTGCTCGCGTATATACTCGCCTAGGTGTGAAGAAGATTCGTATCACTGGCGGGGAACCTTTAATGCGTAGAGATTTATATAAATTAATTGCCGCTCTTAATGAAATCGACGGTGTAGAAGATATTGGTCTGACTACCAATGGTCTATTGTTGAAAAAACATGGACAAAAACTTTATGATGCAGGATTAAGACGTATCAATGTCAGCTTAGATGCTATTGATAACGAATTATTCCAATCTATCAATAACCGTAATATCAAAGCAGATACCATCCTAGAACAAATTGATTATGCAGTATCAATCGGTTTTAAAGTGAAAGTGAACGTTGTTGTGCAAAAAGGTATCAATGATGACCAAATTATCCCAATGATTCAGTACTTCAAAGACAAAAATATTGTTGTAAGATTTATTGAGTTTATGGATGTCGGCAATGACAATGGTTGGGACTTCAGTAAGGTTGTCACAAAAGATGAAATGCTTGCGATGGTCGAAGATGAATTTGATATTGAAGCGGTTGAACCGAAATATTATGGTGAAGTCGCAAAATATTATCGTCATAAAGATAACGGAGCACAGTTCGGTTTAATTACGAGTGTTTCTCAGTCATTCTGTTCAACATGTACGAGAGCACGCTTATCTTCTGATGGTAAATTCTATGGCTGCTTATTCAGCACAGTCGATGGATTTAACGTCAAAGAATTTATGCGTTCTGGTAAAACGGACGATGAATTACAAGCGAAATTCGAAGAGTTATGGCATATTCGTGATGACAGATATTCAGATGAACGAACTGAACAAACGGTCGCAAATCGCAGACGTAAGAAAATTAATATGAACTATATCGGCGGTTAAGTCGAATGAAATATATAATAAAAAGCACGTCTTTCTGATTTTTTTCGGAAAGGCGTGCTTTTTCATAATGATTACTTTGCGAAGGTTTCAAATTCTTTGATGACAGATGCGACGAATTCACGTTGTGTCTTATCTAATAAATAAAAGACTTGGCGTTCATCAGTTTCTGAACGCTCTTTTGCGATCAGTTCTCTTTTATAAAGTTTTCTTATTAATACATCAATTTTACTCGTATTCCATTTCATGTCGTAATGGAGGGTATCCCTCAATACTTTACCTGTAATTTTGTCAGTACCATTGAAGCGGTATAAAATAATGAACTCCTCCATGGTAAGATGATGTTCTGCTTTTAGCCAATATTTAATCTGGCTAAGTTTACATTCTGTCTCAATTAAATGATCAATTGTCTTTGACATTGATATTCCTCCTCTTGCCCTTTCATAGTTGTATTCCCCCAGGAATAATAATTATTTTACTTATTATATTATATAACGAATTTCAATATAAATCTATTCTCTTTAATTTACTATAATAGTAAAAAAAGTGCGTTATCACGGAAATTATGAACCGAAATTGAATATGTTGAAAGAAAAGTTGATTCAAGTGCTAAAAGTATAAAACAAGAAAATGACAAATGTCATAGAGAATTTATGACAAACGTTACTATGTTTACAATTTTTAAAAATATATCATTAAATCAAGGAAATAAAGAGGTGATTAAATGATAAAAGTAAACGGTGTAACTAAATCATTCCACAATACTAAAGCAATAGATCATGTTTCATTTGAAATAAAAGAAGGAGAATGTATCGCTTTAATAGGCGTAAATGGAGCAGGTAAGTCCACATTGATTGATTTGATTTTAGGTAATTTAGTTCCAGATGAAGGGCGTATTGAAAGGGATTCTGCTATACAAAATAATATCGGCGTATTATTTCAAAAATCAATCTTTAATGAATGGGTCAAAGTAAAAGAACTCTATGCGTTTTATTCATCGGTTTATAAAAAAGCGTTAGATTACAACAAGTTTAAAACATTGACCCAGTTTACTGATAAACAATTAAATCAATACGCGACTAAATTATCTGGAGGTCAACAACGTTTATTAGATTTTATATTGATGTTAACAGGACAACCTTTATTAATATTTTTAGATGAGCCGACGTCTGCGATGGATGCTAAAACGAGACGTTATTTCTGGAACATCATAAATGATTTGAAGGCTCGAGGTATTACCATATTATATACGACGCATTATATTGAAGAAGTAGAGAAGGTTGCGGATCGCGTTATCGTATTGAAACAAGGAAAGATAATGAATGATAGTTCACCTTCACAATTAAAACACCTTGATAAAACATCAACGATATATCTACCTGAACAATTTGAGTCAATCATTCAAAATCAAACTCAATTAAGTTATCAAAAGGATCAAAGTGAACTTCAAATCAAAACAGATGAGGTTCAAAAAGTTTTACAACAATTGATTGAAATAGATATAGATTTAAATGAGTTAGAAATTAAGAAAAGTTCATTAGAAGATTATGTATTTGAAAGTGAAGGGGAGATTCTATCATGATTTTTAAATATTTGAAATTAGATTGGACAATCACTTTGCGACAAAAAATATATCTTATTCTTTCAGTAGGGATGCCGTTAGTATTTTTCTTGATTTTCACTTCATTAACTAAAGTACCACAATCAGAAGCCAATCAAATTTATAAAGAAAGTTTGATGAGTATGACGGTCTTTAGTTTAACTAGTTATTGTTTGTTGACCTTCCCTGTTGAATTAGTACAGGATAAACAAAACGGATGGCAGAAAAAACTTTTTGCGACACCGATGACACCCATTAAATATTATGTAGCTAAAGTATTCAAAATCATGAGTCTTTTTTTATTTTCAATTATTCTGATGTTTAGTGTTGGAGGAATGATTAGACACATTCATATGTCTCTTAATGAATGGTTAGTATCAGGATTATTATTATGGATTGGATCCAGTTTATTTTTGTCCATAGGGTTATTACTGGCACAACATAAAGATGTGAAGCAAGCAAGTAGTATAGGTAATTTATTGTATCTTGTTTTAGCGATTGTGGGTGGATTATGGTTTCCTATTAGCTTGTTTCCTCAATGGCTAGCTTCTATCTCTCGATATATGCCGACCTACCGATTAAAACAGCTAGGATTAGATTTTATTCAGCATCAAACGATTAATATAGCGGCACTTGGTTTTCTTTTGGGGTATTGTATACTATTTATAATCATTGCTTTAGTTATTCAAAAGAAATCGGACGTGATGTAATGTCTTTTTTGCTTAGAAAAATAAAAGGAAACCCAATGGGCGTTGCGAGTTTTATTTACTTGTTGTTTCCAATTATCGCTTTATTTTATCAAGACATCAAAGGACCTAAAGTAATTGCTGTTATAGTGATTGCTGTATTCATAATTAATTATGGTATTTTAATTTTATCTGATGTTTATCAGTTTAAAGTGAAGCGGTTGATTGTATGGATGATTTATTTGATCGGCACACTTTATTTTTGTTGGGCAATGGGCAGCACATTTATCATGTTTTTCTTTTTTTGGTTCTTATGTGTTGCCGTATGTTTATGAAGCGACTGTAAAGTCAGTGGAAAGTATACTATTTTATATTGCTTTACTCATCGCATCTGGTCTTTCATTATACTTACTTCCAAAAGCTTTACCAATAGTTATCGTACTGATTCTTGTTGTAATCATTTCGTTGTTCATTAACTTTAGATTTATCGAAAATAAAAAAGTAAGGGCGCAAATGAAAGAGAAAAATCGTCACATCAATTTATTGATTGCTGAACAAGAACGTCAAAGAATCGGCCAAGATTTACATGATACGTTAGGTCATGTATTTGCCAGCTTGAGCATAAAATCTGAGCTTGCTTCTAAATTGATAGATCAAAATCCAGAAAAAGCCAAAGAGGAAATGTTAGCAGTTAATCAACTTTCTAAAGAGGCATTAAATAAAGTCAGAACTATTGTAGAACACCTGAAATTTCAAGATTTTGAAGAAGAAGTGAAGTCTGTAGATCAACTATTAAAACAAGCAGATATTACTTTTGATTTTGAGGGACAATCCATTGCTAGAACATTAAATAAAGGACAACAGTCTATATTAGCTATGCTATTGAGAGAAGCGGTCAATAATATTATTAAACATGCACATGCGACAAAAGTAACTGGTACATTAAAAGAAGCGCAACACATCATTACGTTGATAATTAGTGATAATGGCAAAGGTATCAGTAAACCTGAAGCTACACTGCATAGTATAAGAGAGCGTGCAGCATTATTAGATGGTGAAGTTACAATAAAATCTGAACAAGGTGTTACATTAATGATTCGAATTCCACGAGGTGATAATTTATGATAAATGTTGTTCTAGCTGAAGACCAAGAAATGCTGAGAAAAGCGATGGTTCAACTTATAGAGATGGATGGAAATATAAACATTATTGCTGATACTTCAAGTGGAGCAGAGGCATGGCAAATGATTGAATCCAATCAGCCTGACATTGCAATTCTAGATATTGAAATGCCGGAATTAACAGGTTTAGAAGTATTGAATAAAATAAGAGAAGCAAAGTTAAATACAAAAGTCATTATTGTAACGACGTTCAAAAGACCAGGTTATTTTGAAAGAGCAGTCGCAAATGATGTAGATGCTTATGTATTAAAAGAACGGTCCGTAGAAGAACTGATTCAGACCATGCATAATGTTATGGCAGGACAAAAAGAATATAGTGAAACATTGATGACTACATATTTTAATGAGAAAAATCCATTAACGCCTTCAGAACAATTAATACTGAAAGAAATTGGCAATGGTTATTCAAGTAAAGAAATTGCACAAAAGCTTTTTCTTTCAAACGGGACAGTTCGTAATTATACTTCTGTCATTATTGATAAAATGGAGACAGAAAATCGTTTTGATGCGTGGAAAAAAGCTATTGAAAAAGGATGGATTATATAAAAAAGTGCAGACCGTTTTGATCTGCACTTTTATAATTAAGCACGTTCTAAATATTTTACTTTGCGGCCATGTAGGACATAGTAAAGTCCTGCGGTAATAATAGTTAATATAGCCATGAAGCCATAAAGTTGTGCATAAGTAATAGATGAAGTGAAGACACCTAATACAGAAGGGCCGAAGCCGATACCGAAATCAATACCGATAAAGAAAGTAGAAGTGGCTAGGCCATATTTTTCTGGTGTCGTAACTTTGATCGCAATAGCTTGCATAAGTGATGATAAGTTACCGTAACCTACACCTAACGCTGCACCTGCAAGTAATAACATCCAGCCTGAATGTGCAAAGAATAAAAGCACAAAGCTGATAAGTAAGAAGAAATAAGATGGATAAACTACAACGTTTTCGTTTTTGTTATCCATTAAACGACCTGTAATTGGACGTGTGACTAATGATGTTAAGGCATAGAAAATAAAGAAGTAACTTGAAACTGCGACTAGATTGCGCTCTTCTGCGAAGAATTTTAAGAATGTCAGAATAGATGAGTAAGTCACACCAGTTACTAAAATTACAATCGCAATCGGTACTGCATCTTTAGCGATAAATTGACTTAAGCTGAAACCTTTTGATGGTTGAGTTTCAGAAACTTTAGTTGTTTCAAAATTGATATGAATGAAGAATGATAAAGCTAAACCAATGATACCTAATACTAAGCATAAAGCGAATAAGACATCAATGGAGTATTGATTTGATAATAATAAACCAAAGAAAGGTCCGACAGCTGTTCCGAGAACTAAACTGAGAGAGAACATGCTGATACCTTCACTTTTACGTTCAGGTGGTGTGATGTATGCAGCTATTGTTCCTGTCGCAGTAGTCGCTACTGCTGTCGCAACACCATTAATTAATCTGGTAAACATTAAGAAACCTAATGAACCTTCTATAAAGTAAAGGGCTTGCGTTACGATAAGAAAAATCAATCCTATAATTAATGTACGTTTAGGTCCCATCGCATTGACATATTTTCCTGTAATAAAACGGCCGATTAATGAGCCGACAATAAATAATCCGGTTACTAATCCGGATAAACTATCTGAAGCGCCAAATTCGTTTTTACTGTAGCCTGCAATGACAACGATTAACAGATACATACAAAGATAAACGAAGAAGTTGACGATAAAGTTCATATTGAAACTTTTAGTCCATATTGGTGCGTGTTGAGAATGATCCACGCGAAATCCCTCCTTAAAACTGATGTTTGATAGCTTTGAGCGTTCGAATGGTTTGCTCGATATCATCTTGACTAAGACCTGCTTCTTCAACGATTTGTTGTTGAAGAGCTGTTACTTTTTCGATGACTTCGTGGTAAATCTGATTACCTTTGTCTGTCAGACTTAATAGTTTTTGTCTTTTATCTTCCCCTGGTGTAACAGTCAGCAAGTCGTGTTCATGTAACACTTTTAATAATTTACGTGTTGATGGTTTTTCAATACAACGACGTTTAGAAATTTCGACAAGTGTTGTCGGTTCATGTAAGTAAATATCCTTTAGAACTAAAAATTGAGCAGTATGTAGCTGATACTGATCAAGTAAAGGTTGAACGCTTTTTACATAAGGTCTATATAATTCAGTAAAGCTATTAAATAATTGATTGATTTCCATGTTGTAGCTCCTTAAATTAAGATAGAGGTTGAGACCTCAGTAAAACGTCACAACCTCATATATAAACGAAATCAGTTTGATTTTTTTGCAGGGTAATTGATTGATTTCGTTAAAAAGGTTAGCTAAGCTAACTAATTTACTTTACTATTGTAGAAAATTCTCAAATAAAAATCAAGAGATTTTTTGAAATTAGTCTTTCAAAAGGCAATTCGATTCATAATTTGATAAGATGAAGAAAAATGAAGAGAGGATGGTCTAAATGGTTCAGTTGAAATTTGATCATATCATCCATTATATCAAGCATATTGATGAGTTTGAGTATCCAGGAGAAGTAATGAAGTTATCACCAGGCGGCTTACACAATCGCTATGGTACATATAATAAATTGGTTTATACAGATTTGGCTTATATTGAAATTATCGGTGTAAACGATGAAGAAAAGTTGAAGAAGGTTATTAAATCGAATGAAGGACGTGTATCTTTCGTTGCGAAAATCGTACAAGATAATTTCGAACAAGGCTTTAAAGCAATCGCCTTACGCACAAATGATTTAGACAAACTTAAAGATGAGTTTGAAGCGAAAGGGTTAGATGTCGTAGGACCAATTGAAATGGGCCGAGAAAATAAAAAAGGTGAACAAACGTCTTGGCGTTTATTATATTTGAATCAGCCGGATGCGAAATTGAAACCGCCGTTCTTTATAGAGTGGAATAAGTCAGAAGAAGAACGTGTTGAGGCGTTAGAAAATAGATTTCAACCGCAATTCAAAATAAAAGCCATTGAAATTCAAACCACACAACAAGCGTTAGTGGTCAATCAATGGCGGGATTGGTTTGGTATGGAAGTGGTATCTGAAAATGAAGAAATCACAACTTTAAAATTGCCTGATGAAGCGATTGAATATCGTATTCAATCAGGACGCAAAGACAAGTATGCGATTGTTATTCAAGATACAACCGCCGAAACACCTTATCATATCGTGACACGCGGTGGGGCTTATCACTTCGAACCTTAAAGTTTAGTACACATAATGATAAACTGCGTTCGCAATCATAATCGCATAAGTTAAAGCGATTAAGAATAAGATAATTGCTAGCCACATATCAACACGTGATTTACGCAATAAGACAAGATAAACAGCAGTTACTATAGAAAATGCGGTAAAGAATACACGCAAGCTGAGATTGTCTATTTGAACATGGTTGACTAATGTTATACTAATCACAATGATATTTAAAATAATCATGATAATTAAAAAGATATTTCTCACACTTTTCACCTCTGAATCTTTATAGTTTATAGGGTTACGTGAGGATACGACATGAAAGTCACTTAGTTTCATTGTATAATAAGTAGATAGTGTAAGGAAAATAAAGGAGATTTTTATTTTATGGAAAAGATGAATATCACGAACCAAGAACATGATGCATTTGTTAAATCTCATCCCAATGGTGATTTGCTTCAACTCACACAATGGGCAGAAACGAAAAAGCTGACTGGTTGGTACTCTAGACGTGTCGCAGTAGGTGAAGATGGAAAAGTTAAAGGTGTCGGTCAATTATTATTCAAGAAAATACCGAAACTACCTTATACACTTTGTTATGTCTCTAGAGGGTTCGTCGCAGATTATGATGATAAAGCAGTCATCGAAGCCCTCCTTCAATACACAAAAGAAATTGCTGAAGATGAAAAAGCCTATGCGATTAAAATCGATCCAGATGTAGAAGTGGATAAAGCAGGGGATGCTTTAGGTAATTTAAGACAATTAGGATTCAAACATAAAGGATTCAAAGAAGGCTTATCAAAAGATTACATTCAACCACGTATGACAATGATTACACCGATTGATAAAACAGATGATGAATTGATTCAAAGCTTTGAACGTCGTAACCGTTCAAAAGTACGTTTATCATTAAAACGTGGAACGAAAGTAGAACGTGCAGGTCGCGATCAACTTAAAATCTTCGCAGACTTGATGCGTATTACTGGGGAACGTGATGGTTTCTTGACACGTGATATCAGCTACTTTGAAAATATTTACGATGCATTATATCCTGACGGCGACGCAGAGTTATTCTTGGTTAAATTAGAACCAAAACCTGTATTGGCAGAGTTAAAAGGTGAAAATGCAGAAGTTGAACAAGATATTGAACGTCTGAAACAAAAGAAACAAGATAAAAAGACGTTGAATAAAATCAAAGATGCTGAAGCTAAAATTGCGCGTAACCAAAAATTAATCGATCAAATGGAAGAACTATACCAACGTGAGCCAGAAGGTGTTTATTTATCAGGCGCACTGCTTATGTTCTGTGGCCACAAATCATATTACTTATATGGTGCATCTTCAAATGATTATCGTGATTTCTTGCCGAACCATCATATGCAGTTTGAAATGATGCGTTATGCGCGTGAAAAAGGCGCTACAACATATGATTTCGGCGGTACAGATAATGACCCGGATAAAGACTCAGAACATTATGGTTTATGGGCATTTAAGAAAACATGGGGTACGTATTTAAGTGAAAAAATCGGTGAGTTTGATTATGTCTTAAATAAACCATTGTATTATATGATTGAAAAAGCAAAACCAGCATTAACAAAAGCTAAAATCAAAGTTTCTCGCAAAATAAAAGGCAGAAAATAATACAGTTAGACAACATATTTTCATAAGTATAGATAAAGGGGTTGAGACTAAAATTAGTCTCAATCTTTTTTCTTGGAAAAACCTAAAATGTTGAGTGAAATCAACGACCTTTTAAGGCGGGGTGTGTTAAATTTAAAGTAACGAGAAATGAGGAGGAAAGAGCGCATGATTAATCGTTTGCTGAAGTTCTCTTTAGGCAATAAATTCGCTGTATTTTTAATGGTTGTATTAGTCATCTTGGGCGGTGTCTATTCCAGTGTAAAAATGCGTTTAGAATTATTGCCTGATGTAGAAGAACCGATGATATCTGTCAATACTGTCTTACCGGGTGCTACACCTCAGACAGTACAAGAGGATATCAGTGATAAAATAGATAATCAAATCAGAGGCATGGCGCATGTCGAAAATGTCAAAAGCCAATCGTTAGAAAATGTTTCTATGGTCCAAGTCAGCTATGAAGATGGTACAGATATGGATAAGGCTGAAGAAGCATTAAAGAAAGAAATTGATAAACTTAAACTCACAGAGGATGCAAGGGAACCTGAATTAATGAGGAACAGTATGAATGCATTCCCTGTAGTTGTTTATTCATTTTCAGATAAAAATGGAAATTTAGAGAAAGCGACGAAAGCGATTGAGAAACAACTCATTCCGAAATTAGAAACTGTTGACGGTGTTCAAAATGTACAAATGAACGGTCAAACTGCACGTCAAGCAACGATTAAATTCAAACAAAGCGAATTACAAAAACGTGGTATGAGTGCTAAAGGTGTGGAGGACTATATTAAAAATGCTTCTGGCAAAACACCTTTAGGTTTATTCCAATTCGGTAAAAAAGAAAAATCCATTGTAGTGAATGGAGAATTCACTTCAGCAGATGCATTGAAAAACTTTGTAATTCCTGTCAGCGCAGCACAAGGAGAACAAGGCCAATCTGGGTCAGATGAAAGTTCAATGATGTCACAAGGTTCACAAGGACCACAAAGTAATGACATGGTGAAACTTTCAGATATCGCCGATGTAAAAATCGGACAAGAACGTGAGTCAATCTCCAGAACGAACGGTAAAGATGCGATTGATGTTCAAATCGTAAAAGCACAAGATGCCAATACTGTTCAAGTGAAAAAAGATACAGATGCGAAAATTAAAGCGTTTGTGAAAGATAATAAAGATTTAGCACAAACTAAGATTATGGATACCGCAAAACCAATCCAAGATTCTATTTATACAATGCTTGAAAAAGCGATTCTTGGTACGATAGTTGCGATTATTGTCATCTTATTATTCTTACGTAATATCAGAACAACAGCAATTTCAGTCGTTTCAATTCCAATGTCGTTATTAATTGCGATGATTGCCTTGAAGTTATCAGATGTCTCATTGAACATCTTGACTTTAGGTGCATTAACCGTCGCAATCGGACGTGTAATTGATGACTCTATTGTTGTTATTGAGAATATATACAGACGGATGTCCGATCCGAAAGAGCGAGAGAGCGGAGACAACTTGGTTATCAGCGCGACAGCTGAAGTATTCAAACCGATTATGTCTTCTACACTTGTAACGATTGTCGTCTTCTTACCATTAGTCTTTGTGGCTGGTTCAGTCGGGGAGATGTTTAGACCATTCGCACTCGCAATTACATTTAGTTTATTAGCATCATTACTAGTGTCTATCACTATTGTGCCGGCATTAGCTTCAACATTCTTTAAAAATGGTATCAAACAAAAACGTCAACGTTCGTTAGGTGCAGTAGGCCGAGGATACAAAAAAGTATTGAATTGGTCGTTAAACCATAAATGGATTGTCTTAATTATAACGACTGTTATTTTAATCGGCAGTATCGGATTAGGTGCTGCGAAAATAGGAACGAGCTTTATTTCCACAGGTGAAGATAAATTCATGGCGTTGACTTATACACCAAAACCTGGTGAAACAAAAGAACAAGTACTAAAAAATGCTGAACAAGTTCAAAAATATCTTAACAGTAAAGATAAAGTGAAGAAAGTTCAGTATTCACTAGGTGGTGCATCACCAATTGATCCGACAGGCAGTACAAACAATATGGCTGTGATGATTGAATATGCGAGTGATACGAAAAACTTTGATACAGAACCAGACAGAGTATTAAAACATATCGCAGGCTTTAAACAAGAAGGCGAATGGAAATACTTAGACATGGGTACTGGTGGCGGCAATAATGAAATTGAAGTCAAAGTATCTGGTCCATCAGGTCATGAAATCAAAGACACAGTGAAAGCAATCGAAGATAAAATGAAACAAACATCAGGTGTAGTGAACGTTAAATCCGATTTAACTGAAGTCTATGACCAATACACAATTGATGTTGATAAAAACAAAGCAACCGAAAAAGGCTTGTCAGCGGGTCAATTAGCGATGGGCTTAAATCAAAACATTCCAGAAACAACACTGACAACGATTAATGAAAAAGGTCATAAAGTCGATGTAAAAGTTGAAAAAGAAAAACAAACGAACTGGACCAAAGAGAAATTAAACAATCTTGAAATTCCGACACCGACAGGAGAAATGGTTCAGCTGAAATATATCGCAACATTAAAATCAACACAAACACCAAGTAAGTTGATTAAAGAAGATGGCGACTATACTACAACTGTAACAGGTAAAATCAGCGGTAAAGATGTCGGCGGTATTTCAATGAAAGTGATGGATAAAGTAAATAAAGTCGATAAACCAGCGAATGTTAAAATCAATTCAGGCGGTGCGACAGATGACATTAATAGAGCGATGACGCAATTAAGTCTAGCAATGATTGCGGCAGTTGTAATTGTCTATCTTGTACTCGTATTAACATTCAAAGGCGGCTTAGCACCATTTACCATCCTATTCTCACTTCCTTACATTGTGATTGGTGTGGTGTTAGCTTTAGTATTCACAGGAGAAACACTTTCTGTACCAAGTATGATCGGGGTCTTAATGTTAATAGGTATTGTCGTAACCAATGCGATTGTACTCATAGACCGAGTTATCAATAATGAGCATAAAGGTATGGAAATGAAAGAAGCGTTGTTAGAAGCGGGCGGAACGAGAATACGTCCAATCTTAATGACTGCACTTGCGACAATTGGCGCACTTGTACCGATGTTATTCGGACAAGACAGCTCTATCTTGATTTCCAAAGGTTTAGCCGCAACTGTAATAGGCGGATTGGTTTCTTCTACTATTCTTACACTGATAGTAGTACCAGTTATTTATGAAATTCTATTTACGCTGAAAGATAAAGTAACACATATGTTTAGCTCAAAACGTAAAAAAGAGAATTAAGTTTAAAATTTAAATAGCTAATCAAAAAAGTCCCTCAGCTCGTATAATACGCAGCTGAGGGGCTTTTCTTTCTTAATATAATACAAATGTTAAAATAGTACTGATCACGAAAATTAAAAGGGTCATCACATTTAATAAGAAGACACCTTTTTGATCGCCTTTTGAATACTTGAAGGCTGTAATCTCCACATTACCTACAAGCATCACAATGACCGCAAACTCCCACCATGCTACTGGAGGAACTGTTAAGTTAATCATTGCGACAATAAGGATGAGTAATCCACCCATGACCATGCGTAAAACACTACTGTAGATTGTATTCATTTTATAAATACTGATATAACTTACAAATAAATACAAAACGGGTAGTAATAATAGATAGAGTTGCATCGCGTGTACTTCCTTTCTGATAATCGCAAAACACGTTGAATCATGGCGTGTTTCTATTCAAGATGTCGATTTTATTGCTGTTTTATTTGTGAACGGACGTGTGCGATTTCATGTTCGATTTGTTCAAGCTGTTTAATCAATGGATCGACTTCTTGACCTGTTGATTCACGCTTTTCCAAATCGTCTTGCAGACGTACGTAATCTTGTTTTAATTCTGCTAATTGACTTTCTAAATCCAAAAGATACACCACCTTATTGATTTTTATTATCAATAATAATAGTATATCATGGAAAGATTAGAGATGTAATTACCGAGAAATGACATTTCATGACGAATGAATGTCTCAATGATAATAGAGAAAGAAGGGTGACTTATGACAGGCAAATTCGCAGTCATTGTTATATTGATCGCGCTTGGGTATTTACTCAAACGTATCAATATTTTAAAAGAAGAAGATAACCAAGTACTGGCTAAATTAGTGCTGAATGTGACGTTACCTGCATTAGTCATCGTCAATTTAAACAAAGCTGAACTGGATATTTCACTATCTGTATTACCGGTTATGATGGTCATTTACGGTATCATTGCGAAAGTTATCGCTATCAGCTTTTTCTTAAAATATGACAATGAGATGCGAGGTACCATCGGCATGATGATGGCATCACTGAATATCGGCTTATTTGCTTACCCGCTAGTACAAGCGATTTGGCCGAAAGTCGGCATGATTTATTTCGGTATGGCAGATATCGGCGGTGCGATTGTCATGTTCGGTATCACTTATTTTATAGGCAATTATTTCAGCAGCAGCGGAAATAATACTTTTAATCTTAGATTCCTTATATTGAATTTATTACGTTCTATTCCATTGATGACTTATTTGATGATGTTTGGTTTAAATATGAGTAACCTGCATTTACCAGATCCTGTTATCAATTTCTTAGATGTATTGGCACAAGCGAATATGCCGTTATCTATGATTCTCTTAGGTTTAATGTTGAACTTTAGAGTAGAACGTCGTTATTTACCGATTGCCTTGAAATATTTGGCCATTCATTATGGCTTTGGACTCATAGCGGGCTTACTCGTTTATTTCTTTTTACCAGTCTCTGACCAAATGATAAAAACGACTTTAATGGTCATTTGGTTGTTGCCAATCGGCGTTGCGGTCATACCTTACTCCATTCAATTCCAATACCGTACATTGCCTTTGATTGGCATGACCACCAACATGACGATTGTGATCAGTATCGTCATACTCTATTACTTCCAAATGTTTTTCGTATAATAAAAAAGGGATTGTCAATCATTACTTAAGTGGCTGACAATCCCTTTAAAATTTCTATTATTTTCTTCAATATTTTATTAGAAAGCATTATGCTTTTAATCCGCCGAGAATGAAAGCTGCGACGACAATTAATACAATCCCTGCAGTAATTCCAAGCATTTGACGTTTATCTTTACGTTCTTTCAGTATAAAGATACCGCCGAGTGTTGAAACGATTACTAGTAATTGTGAGAATGAGAAACTTGTTGCGACGCCGACTTTAGGTTGTGAGTAGAACAAGAATAAGTTACCAATGGCCCAAATCACACCTGGCAACAGGTTACGTAACGTATAGCGTGTAGACGTTTGGTGTTTCGCTGATAATAAGAAACCACCGATTGCCATACCAATTGATTGGAAGAATAAGGCATCTAAGCCATTAACGCTAAAGATTTGCGCCACAACAACATATACGACATAGCCGACTGTTGAAATTAATAAAATCACAATTGCTTTACCTAATTTAGATTGGCCTTCGCTCGATTCATTTTTACCTTTAAGTGAAGTCAATGCGATACCGCCCACTAATAAAATCATCGCTAATAGACCTAAAACGACTTGTGTTCCTGTACTCCATTCCCCTAGGAATATTGCGCTGAATAATGTAGTACCAACCAGCTGCATTCCTGTAGAAATCGGCATAGTTTTAGAAACACCGATTAAATCAACAGAGCGTAGTTGGTAACCTTGACCTAATGCCCAGAATGCACCAGAGATCAAACCGACAATAATGACTTTAGGTTCAAAACTAGAATGTCCTGTTAATAAGAGAACAATACCTACAATCAATGCGCCGAGTGTCGTGCCTCGGATTTGATTGTAAGGTCCGCCTCCAACAAGAACGTTAATTAAAACAACACTACCCCAAAAGAGGGCAGGCAGTAATGCGATAAGTAAATCCATCTTCTATCTTTTCCTTTCTATATTTAAACTTACCCCTTAATAAAATAAGAATAAAACAAAGACAAATAAATGGAAAATAAAACGTTTGCTATGAAGGTTAACCTCATAACAAACGCTTATATTATTTGATATATTTGAATTTTTTACGTTCTGAACGAATGTCGAAACCGAGTTCACTGAAGCGGTCTACTAATTGATCATTTTTACTACGTATTTTGAAATAGACTTTATTAATATCATCATATTTAAAAGCAAAGTTAATCGCATGACTTAATAAATTAAAAGCAATTCCTTCATAACGATAATCCGTATGAGATGAGAAATATTTAATTTCTGCTTTATTTTTATCAGGTTTGACTTGCAGATATAAGTAGCCTTTTAAAATACCTTCGCTGACAAAAAAGAATAAATGATTGTTCTCATCTAGTGTATTGACAATTTCAGAAGCAGACATTGCTTCACGACGGAAGTTTTTCTGATGTAAGCGATCGAAATGTGCGAAAAAAGCTTTGTGATATGGAATGATTTGACGTTCAGCCGCAGGACTTGTTTCAATTGTGTGATCAGTTGAAAGATAATAGTCAGTGAACGTATAGTGTGCATCAATGGATTTCATCAATGAACTTTTATAGTCGTCTGTAATATCAAATGAAAAATTGAAATGAGATTGATCAGGTTGATCTGCAATTAAAGTTTCAAAAAGGCTTTTAAAAGCTTGTGCATCTAATTGATCATTTGAATTGATGAACGGCCCAACCATTTTAAAATGGTTAGTATCATAGGAGAATCCACCCATCAGCATACGGACTTTGTCACTTTCGTCAATGAGCGCGTAGACGCCTGTGTCTTGTTTTAAAGCCTCAATACTTTGTGTCAATGAAACGTTTTTTTCGTGAAGCTTATAAATATAGGAACAATAGGATGTATCGGCTTGGTGAATAATACTTTGGATGTCTTGAACAGCTTCAATTTTAACGGCTTTCATAAGAACCTCCTTGGTTGTTATATAAAGAACACCTTTTTATTTATTATACTTTGTTTTGTGTTGAGATAAAAGCAAAGGTACGAGAAACAAGCACAATAAATCATGTTACAATAGAAATACGATTTTGAGAAAGGAAAATGAAGATGAAATCATTAATTCTAGCAGAGAAACCTTCTGTGGCCCGTGATATTGCGAACGCATTGAATGTACATCAAAAGCGCAATGGCTATTTTGAAAACAATCAATATATTGTGACATGGGCTTTAGGTCATCTGGTAACGAATGCAACTCCAGAACAATATGATTCGAAGTTTAAAACATGGGATTTGCAAGAACTGCCAATTATCCCAAAATATATGAAAACAGTCGTTATTCCAAAAACAAAGAAACAATTCAATACAGTCAAATCATTGATGTTAAAAGATGTAGTTAAAGAAATTATCATTGCGACTGATGCTGGAAGAGAAGGGGAGCTCGTTGCACGTTTGATTTTAGATAAGGTGCATAATAAGAAACCGATTAAACGTTTATGGATCAGTTCGATTACAGCCAAAGCGATTCGTAACGGGTTCAAACATTTAAAAGATGGTAAAGCATACTTGCCATTATATCGTGCAGCATTAGCACGTAGTGAGGCAGACTGGATTGTTGGGATTAATGCGACGCGCGCATTAACAACGAAGTATGATGCGCAGTTATCATTAGGTCGTGTTCAAACACCGACGATTCAACTTGTTCAAATGCGCCAAGATGAAATCAGACATTTTAGACCATCTAAATATTATACGTTTGAAGCACAAGTGGATGGACAAAACTTTAAGTTGATTTCAAAACAACGTATCTATGACAAACAAGTATTCACAGATATGGTTCAACAATTAGAACAACAAACGGGCATTGTTGAATCAGTAACATCAAAACGAAAGAAACAATATCCTGCGAAGTTGTTCAGTTTAACTGATTTACAACAAGAAGCTTATCAACGTTATCGTATGGGTGCGAAAGAAACACTGAATACACTTCAAAACTTATATGAACGTCATAAGTTGGTTACGTATCCAAGAACAGATTCGAACTATTTAACGGATGATATGGTAGAAACATTTAAAGAACGTTTACAAGCATTGCTTGCGACTGAGTATAAAGAAGCGGTGCGTCCATTAGTCAATAAACAGTTCAGTGCTAAAATGGGTATCGTAAATAATCAGAAGGTATCAGATCATCATGCGATTATTCCAACAGAAATTCGTCCTAACATGAATGACTTAAGCCAACGTGAACAAAAGGTCTATTTAATGATTGCAGAACGATTTATAGAGAACTTGTTGCCGCCGTATGAGTATGAAGCGGTCAAAGTTATCTTGAAGGTCGGTAAGCAGACCTTTGAATTGCAAGATAAAGTAACCTTGCAACTTGGTTTCAAACAATTACTAAATGAATCAACCACACAATCAGAACCAATACAATTTAAACAAGGTGCAACTTATAAAGTTCAACGTTTCCATATTCAAGAACATGAAACAACACCGCCGCCATACTTTAACGAGGGAACATTGTTAAAAGCAATGGAAAGTCCTCAAAAGTTCTTTGAACTAAAAAATAAAAAACATTCACAAACTCTGAAACAAACAGGCGGTATTGGTACGGTAGCAACACGTGCAGATATAATCGAAAAGTTGTTTAATATGAATACGATTGAAGCAAGAGATGGTCATATTAAAGTTACGTCTAAAGGACGCCAAATTTTAGAACTCGCACCACAATCACTTACTTCACCATTGCTTACAGCAGAATGGGAAGAAAAATTAACGCAAATTGAACAAGGTAAATATGATGCACGTCAGTTCATAAAAGAGATGAAACATTTTACTGAAACTATTGTGAATGAAATCAAAAACAGTGAACAGAAATATAAACATGATAACTTGACCACTACAGAATGTCCGACATGCGGTAAATTCATGATTAAAGTCAAAACAAAAAATGGTCAAATGCTTGTATGCCAAGACCCAGCATGTAAGACAAAGAAAAATGTACAACGTAAAACGAATGCACGTTGTCCAAACTGTCATAAGAAAATGACATTATTCGGTAAAGGTAAAAAAGCGACATATCGTTGTGTTTGCGGTCACTCTGAAACACAAGAACAAATGGATCAAAGACATAAGAATAAAGGTAAAGGCAAAGTATCTAAACGTGAGATGAAGAAATATATGGGTAAAGAAGAAATGAACAATAATCCATTCCAAGATGCTTTGAAGAATTTGAAACTTTAATTAGAAGACACACTCATTAACGAATTTTAACGAACAATATTTAAAAATATAGTGTTGAAATCGTTCGAAAATGAGTGTGTTTTTCAAATTTCTATTAAAATTGTTTGGTTTTTTCTTAAATCTTCATTGTATTTTCTTTGAATAGGGATTAGAATATTAAGGTATTTCATTTAAGGAGACTTTAAAGTGAAAAAATATTTCCAATTTGATAAGTATCAAACGAATTATCGTCGTGAGATTTTAGGCGGTTTAACAACTTTCTTATCTATGGCTTACATATTAGCTGTTAACCCGCAGATTTTAAGTTTAGCAGGTGTAAAAGGTATCCCAGATGATATGAAGATGGATCAGGGCGCAGTATTTGTTGCGACAGCCTTAGCTGCATTTGTGGGTTCATTATTTATGGGACTCATTGCTAGATATCCAATCGCATTAGCACCAGGTATGGGACTGAATGCATTCTTCGCATTTACTGTTGTGTTAACAATGGGGATTCCATGGCAAATCGGTTTAACAGGTGTGTTATGTTCAGGTATCTTCTTTGCGATATTAACCGTAACAGGACTCCGGGAGACCATTATTAACGCCATACCGTATGAGATGAAAATGGCTGTAACAGCGGGTATCGGTTTGTTTATTACCTTTGTTGGTTTACAAGGTGCAGGTATTATTGTGAATAATGATTCTACGCTTGTAACTTTAGGCCATATTACAGACGGTAAAGTATTATTAGCAGTATTTGGTATCATCGTAACGGTTGTACTTTATGCTAAAAAAGTACCGGGTGCTATCTTTATCGGTATGATTTTAACGTCAGCCGGCGGATTATTAACTGGTTTAATTCAAATGCCACATGCAGTAGTAGGAAAGATTCCAAGTATTGCGCCAACATTCGGTGCAGCATTTGAAGCATTTAAAGACCCAGGTCAATTATTTACAGTACAATTTTTAATTGTTATTTTAACGTTCTTGTTCATTGATTTCTTTGATACAGCAGGAACATTAGTGGCAGTGGCTTCACAAGCAGGTATGATGAAAGATAATAAATTACCTCGTGCAGGTCGTGCGTTATTCTCAGATTCTATCGCTACAATCGTAGGTTCTATTTTCGGTACAACAACAACGACTTCATACATTGAATCAACATCGGGTGTTGCTGTAGGTGCAAGAACTGGTTTTGCGAGTATTGTAACAGGTGTCTGTTTCTTATTAGCATTATTCTTCAGTCCATTAATGGCTGTTGTTACGAGTGCAGTCACAGCTCCAGCATTAATTGTAGTAGGGGTATTAATGGCAGGAAACTTATCACAAATTGATTGGAAGAAATTTGAATTGGCTGTTCCAGCGTTCATTACAATTATTATGATGCCACTATCTTATTCAATTGCGACAGGTATCGCATGTGGTTTCATCTTCTATCCAATTACAATGTTAGTGACGAAACGTCATAAAGAAGTACATCCAATTATGTATGTATTAATGGTGTTATTCATTTTATACTTCGTATTCGTACACGGTTAAAACAAACGATTAAGCAAGCTCATGAGATATGGGCTTGTTTTTTTATATATCAAAAAAAGACACTTGCACAATTCGCAAGTGTCTTACTGCAAGAGATAATATTAACCTTTACCACCCATGAACGCAGGGTAATTCGTCATACCGCCATCAACATAAATTGTTGTGCCGTGAATATAACTTGCTGCATCAGATGCTAAGAATAAAGCAACGTTAGCCACTTGCTCTGTTTCGCCAATTTCTCTTGCAGGAATCATTTTAAGGGTTTCTTCACGTGTTTCAGGATCAGAGAATTTCTCTTTCGTATGCTCTGTAACGACTGCACCTGGTGAAATGTTATTAATGCGGATACCGTATTGTGCATATTCCATAGACATTGTTTCCATCATACTTTTTAGGCCAGCTTTACTTGCTGAATAATTTACATAGTAAGGCCATGGAATGATGTCATGCACACTCGCTGTATTAATGATTACTCCTTTTTTATCTTCTTTAAGGAAGTATTTAACAGCTTCTCTTGAACCGATGAATGCACCTGTTAAGTTAACATCAAGTGCTTTTTGGAACTCTTCAACAGACATTTCATGTGAAGCAACAGGATTTTCAAATCCAGCGTTATTAATCATAATGTCTAAAGTGCCAAAATGTTTGATGGCTTGTTCTACAAGGCTGATGATATCTTCTTCGTTTGTAACATCACCTTGGACTGGTAAAGCTTGTCCACCGTGATCTTCGATTTCTTTTTTGAGTTTTTCTAACTCAGGTTCGTGTTTAGAAGAACGGTAATTTAAAACAACTTTCGCTTTTGCTTTACCAAACGCTTCAGCGTAAGCTTTACCAATTCCGCTGCCACTACCTGTGACAATAACTACTTTATTTTCTAAATCTTGATACATATCTCTTTCTCCTTTTATCTATATCATGCTTTATTTCTATTCAATATAGTTAAAAAGCAATATGTTTCATCGTTATTATGAACTCTATCAATATACCCGCTTCTAAAAATTAATAATCCAAACACCTTTAACTTCTAAAATAAATATAAATAGAAGCGTTTACATTACAATAGGAAGAAACTCATAAAATTACTTGTAAATATAAAAAGATACCGACAGATCTGCCGGTATTTATCTATAACTTATTTAATTCGACGTCCATGTTCATCATAAACAGCTCTCGCATTTCGATTTGGCATATAAATAGGAGTGCTCATGACAATAAACAAGAAGAACAACATTAAGAAGAATAAAATCCAATGTACAATCATTCCGACAAAAGGAACAATTGCGATAAACGAACCAGCGATTCCTAATAAAGGAATAATGACCATAGGACGAATTGTACTTTGGCTGTCAGCTAATAATGCGATAACGAGTAATAAATAGAAGAAAGCATTAATGATTAATGGCTGCCAACCAAATGAAACGATGATAGAACCTCCTAAGAAAGGAATGCCATATAAAAGTTCAGAGAGCAGCAAGATAATGCTTATAATGATTAATGCGATTCTTGTACTATGTTTCACTTTTAATCACCACCATTCATTTACTATTATATAGGATGTGAGTCGATTGAAAAAATATGAAGACTTAGAGAAAAAAATCTTTATACGGGTTGAAGTGTGCAATCATTTGCAGTAAAATATACTGGTATGTGTTAGAGAAAAAGTCTAACATAAAAAAAGTTACATGAAATGGTTGCAACTAAGCGCTGATTCGTGTAACATATCTAATGTTGGACTTTGAATACGCGATGAAGCGAAAGGTTACTGACACACCCGGCCGCTTTGCCATGGCGTTGTGTGAGATAGTTTTCGTGGAGAAGTCTATCACTAAATGTAGACGATATAAGGAGGGAAAATTATGGCAAAACAAAAAATCAGAATCAGATTAAAAGCTTATGATCACAGAGTAATTGATCAATCAGCTGAGAAAATTGTTGAAACAGCAAAACGTTCTGGTGCAGAAGTTTCTGGACCAATTCCATTACCAACTGAAAAATCAATTTACACTATCATCCGTGCGGTGCATAAGTACAAAGATTCTCGTGAGCAATTCGAACAACGTACTCATAAACGTTTAATCGACATTGTTAACCCTACACCAAAAACTGTTGATGCTCTTATGGGCTTAAACTTACCATCAGGTGTAGACATCGAAATTAAATTATAATAGAAAATCATAGGAGGTGGACTTTCGATGACCAAAGGAATCTTAGGAAGAAAAATCGGGATGACACAAGTATTCGGTGAAAACGGAGACTTAATCCCAGTAACTGTAGTAGAAGCAGGACAAAACGTAGTATTACAAAAGAAAACTGAAGAGGTAGACGGTTACAACGCTATCCAAGTAGGTTTTGAAGACAAACAAGCATACAAAAAAGACAGCAAGTCAAATAAATATGCTAATAAACCAGCTGAAGGTCACGCTAAAAAAGCTGACACAGCTCCTAAGCGCTTCATTCGTGAATTCAGAAACATCAATGTTGATGAATACGAAGTAGGTCAAGAAGTCTCAGTTGATACATTTGAAGCTGGGGACATCATTGACGTAACTGGAGTATCTAAAGGTAAAGGTTTCCAAGGCAATATCAAACGTCATGGCCACGGTCGTGGACCAATGTCTCACGGTTCTCATTTCCACAGAGCGCCAGGTTCTGTAGGTATGGCATCTGACGCATCTAAAGTATTTAAAGGTCACAAAATGCCAGGTCGTATGGGTGGCAACACAGTGACAGTACAAAACTTAGAAGTTGTACAAATCGATACAGAAAACAACGTTATCTTAGTTAAAGGTAATGTGCCTGGTCCTAAAAAAGGATTAGTAGAAATCAAAACTTCAATTAAAAAAGGTAACAAATAATTAATTAACGAAAGGAGGAAAATGCATAATGGCAAATTATGATGTATTAAAAGTAGACGGATCAAAAGCAGGTTCAGTTGAATTAAGCGATGCTGTATTCGCAATTGAACCAAACAAAGATGTTCTTTTCGAAGCAATTAACTTACAACGTGCTTCATTACGCCAAGGTACGCATTCGGTAAAAAACCGTTCAGCAGTACGCGGCGGTGGACGTAAACCATGGAGACAAAAAGGTACAGGACGTGCGCGTCAAGGTACTATCCGTGCTCCACAATGGCGTGGTGGCGGTATCGTATTCGGACCGACTCCAAGAAGCTATGCATACAAAATGCCTAAGAAAATGCGTCGTTTAGCATTACGTTCTGCATTATCTTTCAAAGTACAAGAAAATGAATTCAAAATTATTGATGCTTTCGGTTTAGAAGCACCAAAAACTAAAGAATTCACTAAAGTATTATCAAACTTAGAATTACCTAAAAAAGTTTTAGTAGTTACTGAATCAGAAGATGTAAATGTTGAATTATCAGCACGTAACATTCCTGGTGTTCAAATCACTACTGTAACTGGTTTAAACGTATTAGACATCACTAGCGCTGACAGTGTATTAATTACAGAAGCAGCTGCTAAAAAAGTTGAGGAGGTGCTCGGATAATGGAAGCAAGAGACGTTCTTAAGCGCCCCGTAATCACAGAAAAATCTTCAGAAGCAATGGCTGAAGACAAATACACTTTTGATGTAGATACACGTGCGAATAAAACACAAGTTAAAATTGCAGTTGAAGAAATTTTCGATGTTAAAGTAGACAAAGTAAATATCGTCAACTACAAAGCTAAGAAAAAACGTATGGGCCGTTACCAAGGCTATACAAACAGAAGACGCAAAGCGATCGTTACACTTAAAGAAGGATCAATCGATCTATTCAACTAAAAAATAAAATTACCAATAAGGAGGTAAGCGACAATGGCTCTTAAACATTATAAGCCGATTACAAATGGTCGTCGTAATATGACTTCATTGGATTTCGCTGAAATCACAAAAACGACTCCAGAAAAGTCATTATTACAACCGCTACCGAAAAAAGCGGGACGCAACAACCAAGGTAAAATGACAGTACGCCATCATGGTGGCGGACACAAACGTCAATACCGTGTTATTGATTTCAAACGTAACAAAGATGGGATCCCAGCAAAAGTTGATTCTATCCAATACGATCCAAACCGTTCAGCTAACATTGCATTGTTAGTATATGCAGATGGTGAAAAACGTTACATCATCGCTCCAAAAGGTTTGGTTGTAGGACAAACAGTAGAAAATGGTGAAGAAGCTGACATTAAAGTAGGTAACGCTTTACCATTAGCTAACATTCCAGTAGGTACTGTAGTTCACAATATCGAATTAAAACCTGGCCGTGGCGGACAAATCGCACGTTCAGCAGGTGCAAGTGCTCAAGTACTTGGTAAAGAAGGTAAATACGTATTAGTAAGACTTCGCTCAGGTGAGGTTCGTATGATTCTTTCAACTTGCCGTGCAACTGTAGGTCAAGTTGGTAACTTACAACATGAACTTGTTAACGTTGGTAAAGCCGGACGTTCTCGTTGGAAAGGTATCCGTCCAACAGTTCGTGGTTCTGTAATGAACCCTAACGATCACCCACACGGTGGTGGTGAAGGTCGTGCTCCAATCGGTATGCCATCACCAATGTCACCATGGGGTAAACCAACTCTTGGTAAGAAAACTCGTCGCGGTAAAAAATCATCAGATAAACTTATCGTACGTAGACGTAAAAGAAAATAATAACAACTTATTTGGGTGTGCGGCGTAATCGCTGCACGCACATAATAAGAAGGGAGGCGCCATAATGGCTCGTAGTATTAAAAAAGGACCTTTCGTCGATGACCACTTGATGAAAAAAGTGGAAGCGCAAGAAGGTAATCAGAAAAAAACTGTGATTAAAACTTGGTCACGTCGTTCAACTATTTTCCCTAACTTCATCGGTATTACTTTTGCAGTATACGATGGACGTAAACATGTACCTGTTTATGTAACTGAAGATATGGTTGGTCACAAATTAGGTGAATTTGCTCCAACTCGTACATTCAAAGGACATGCTGCAGACGACAAAAAAACAAGAAGATAAATACTTTCTATTAAGTAGAGGAGGAAGACCAAATGGAAGCAAAAGCGGTTGCTAGAACTATCAGAATCGCACCTCGTAAAGTCAGATTAGTTTTAGACTTAATCAGAGGCAAAAACGTTGGTGAAGCTGTTGCTATTTTAAAATTAACTAACAAAGCATCATCACCAGTTGTTGAAAAATTATTAATGTCCGCTTTAGCTAATGCAGAGCACAACTATGACATGAATACAGATGAATTAGTTGTTAAAGAAGCATATGCTAACGAAGGACCAACTTTAAAACGTTTCCGTCCACGTGCTCAAGGACGCGCAAGTGCAATTAACAAACGTACAAGCCACATTACAATTGTCGTAAGTGACGGCAAAGAAGAAGCTAAAGAAGCTTAATAAACTATCTAAGGAGGGAATACTGTGGGTCAAAAAATTAATCCAATCGGACTTCGTGTTGGTGTTATCCGTGATTGGGACGCTAAATGGTATGCTGAAAAAGATTTCGCTACTTTATTACATGAAGATTTAAAAATCCGTAAGTTCATCGATAACGAATTAAAAGAAGCATCAGTTTCTCACGTAGAAATCGAACGTGCTGCTAACCGTATCAATATTGCAATCCACACTGGTAAACCAGGTATGGTAATTGGTAAAGGCGGTTCAGAAATTGAAAAACTTCGTAACAAATTAAATAACTTAACTAACAAACGTGTACACATTAACGTGATCGAAATCAAAAAAGTTGATTTAGATGCTCGTTTAGTTGCTGAGAACATCGCTCGTCAATTAGAAAACCGTGCATCATTCCGTCGTGTACAAAAACAAGCTATTCAAAGAGCTATGAAACTAGGAGCTTTAGGTGTTAAAACTCAAGTTTCAGGTCGTTTAGGCGGAGCTGACATCGCTCGTGCTGAACAATATTCAGAAGGAACTGTTCCACTTCACACATTACGTGCTGACATTGACTACGCACATGCTGAAGCTGATACAACATACGGTAAACTTGGAGTTAAAGTATGGATCTATCGTGGAGAAGTTCTTCCTACTAAGAACAATAGTGAAGGAGGAAAATAATAATGTTGCTACCAAAACGCGTTAAATATCGTCGTCAACATCGTCCAAACACAAAAGGACGTTCTAAAGGCGGTAACTTTGTAACATTTGGTGAGTATGGATTACAAGCTACTACAACTTCTTGGATCACATCTCGTCAAATCGAATCTGCTCGTATTGCGATGACTCGTTATATGAAACGTGGCGGGAAAGTTTGGATTAAAATCTTCCCTCATACACCATATACTAAAAAACCTTTAGAAGTACGTATGGGTGCTGGTAAAGGTGCAGTAGAAGGCTGGATCGCAGTAGTTAAACCAGGTAGAATCTTATTTGAAGTTGCAGGCGTGTCAGAAGAAGTTGCACGCGAAGCATTACGTTTAGCAAGTCACAAACTTCCAGTTAAATCTAAGTTTGTAAAACGTGAAGAATTGGGTGGTGAATCAAATGAAAGCTAAGGAAATTAGAGACTTAACCACTTCAGAAATCGAAGAGCAAATCAAATCTTCAAAAGAAGAACTTTTTAACCTACGCTTTCAGTTAGCTACAGGACAATTAGAGGAAACTGCACGTATTCGTACAGTAAGAAAAACGATTGCACGTCTAAAAACTGTTGCTCGTGAAAGAGAAATTGAACAAAGTAAGGCTAATCAATAATAATTGAAAGAGGAGGTTACAAAAGTGAGCGAAAGAAATGATCGTAAAGTTTATGTAGGTAGAGTCGTATCAGACAAAATGGATAAAACTGTAACTGTACTTGTAGAGACTTACAAAACTCATAAATTATATGGTAAACGAGTAAAATATTCTAAAAAATATAAAACTCATGATGAAAACAATTCAGCTAAATTAGGAGACATCGTTAAGATTCAAGAAACTCGTCCTTTATCAGCAACAAAACGTTTTCGTTTAGTAGAAATTGTTGAAGAATCAGTTATTATTTAATCATTTAAAGATAAGGGAGGTTTAATTCATGATCCAACAAGAAACACGCTTGAAAGTAGCTGACAACTCAGGTGCTCGTGAAGTTCTAACAATCAAAGTATTAGGCGGATCTGGTCGTAAAACAGCGAACATCGGCGACGTAATTGTGTGTACTGTTAAAAATGCTACACCAGGAGGCGTTGTTAAAAAAGGTGAAGTTGTTAAAGCTGTTGTAGTACGTACTAAATCAGGAGTACGTCGTAAAGACGGTTCTTACATCAAATTTGATGAAAATGCATGTGTAGTTATTCGTGACGACAAGAGTCCACGCGGTACTCGTATCTTCGGACCAGTAGCTCGTGAATTACGTGACAGCAACTACATGAAAATTATTTCATTAGCACCAGAAGTACTATAATTTTAATAAATAAAATCTAAGGAGGTGCCCACATGCATATCAAAAAAGGTGACAACGTAATCGTTATCTCAGGTAAAGATAAAGGTAAAACAGGTGTTGTACAAGCAACAGAACCTAAAAAAGACCGTGTCGTTGTGGAAGGTGTGAACATCATTAAAAAGCACCAAAAACCGACTCAATTTAATCCAGAAGGTGGAATCTTAGAAACTGAAGCAGCTATTCATGTTTCTAACGTACAATTATTGGACCCAAAAACAAATGAACCAACTCGTGTAGGTTACAAATTTGTTGATGGTAAAAAAGTTCGTATCGCTAAAAAATCAGGCGAAGAAATCAAATCTAATAATTAATAACTAGTTGAAAGGAGGATCCACTTTGAGCCGTTTAAAAGAAAAATTCAATACAGAAGTTACTGAGAACTTAATGAAAGAATTCAACTATAGTTCAGTAATGGAAGTACCTAAAATCGATAAAATCGTTGTGAACATGGGTGTAGGTGACGCTGTTCAAAACTCTAAAGTATTAGACAATGCTGTTGAAGAGTTAACATTAATTACAGGTCAAAAACCATTAATCACAAAAGCTAAAAAATCAGTAGCAACATTCCGTTTACGTGAAGGTATGCCAATCGGAGCAAAAGTTACTCTTCGCGGAGAAAGAATGTATGAATTCCTTGATAAATTAATCTCAGTATCATTACCACGTGTACGTGACTTCCATGGTGTTTCTAAAAAAGCATTCGACGGTCGCGGTAACTACACATTAGGTATCAAAGAACAATTAATTTTCCCAGAAATCGATTATGATAAAGTAAGTAAAGTAAGAGGAATGGATATCGTTATTGTTACAACTGCTAACACTGACGAAGAAGCCCGTGCATTGTTAACTCAATTCGGTATGCCATTTCAAAAGTAAGCTCTAATATAAAGGAGGCTAATTAAGTGGCTAAAAAATCAATGGTTGTAAAACAAGCTAAAAAGCAAAAATTCCCAGTGCGCGAATACACTCGTTGTGAACGCTGTGGACGCCCACATTCTGTATACCGCAAATTTAAATTATGCCGTATCTGTTTCCGTGAATTAGCTTATAAAGGTCAAATCCCTGGCGTTCGTAAAGCTAGCTGGTAATTAAAGAGAGTCTTGAAAGGAGGCAACAATCTATGACAATGTCAGATCCAATCGCAGATATGCTAACTCGTGTAAGAAACGCAAACATGGTGCGTCATGAAAAAATCGAGTTGCCTGCGTCAAATATTAAAAAACAAATTGCTGAAATCCTTAAAAATGAAGGTTTCATTAAAAACGTTGAGTTCGTAGAAGATGATAAACAAGGTGTTTTACGTTTATTCCTTAAATATGGTCAAAACAACGAACGCGTTATCACAGGCTTAAAACGTATTTCTAAACCAGGTTTACGTGTCTATGCTAAAGCTGACGAAGTACCTAAAGTATTAAACGGTTTAGGTATCGCATTAGTTTCAACATCTGAAGGTATCGTAACTGACAGAGAAGCAAGAAAACGTAACGTAGGCGGAGAAGTATTAGCATACGTTTGGTAATAAATAATTAAGGAGGTGCCCGTAAATGAGCCGTGTAGGTAAGAAAATTATTGAAATTCCTAGCGATGTTACAGTAGACATCAAAGGTAATACAGTTACAGTAAAAGGTCCTAAAGGTGAATTATCACGTACTATGGATTCTAGCATGACTTACAAATTAGAAGACAACACATTAGAAGTTGTACGTCCATCTGATTCTCAAAAAGACAGAACAGTTCATGGAACAACTCGTGCGTTAATTAACAATATGGTACAAGGTGTAGCTAAAGGTTTCGAAAAAACTTTAGAACTTATCGGTGTTGGTTACCGTGCACAATTGCAAGGTAGCAACTTAGTACTTAACGTTGGTTATTCTCACCCAGTTGAATTCAAACCAGAAGATGGTATCACATTCACAGTTGAGAAAAACACAACAGTTAAAGTTGAAGGTATTTCTAAAGAATTAGTTGGTGCTACAGCATCTAAAATCCGTGCCGTAAGACCACCAGAACCTTATAAAGGTAAAGGTATCCGTTACCAAGGCGAATATGTTCGTCGTAAAGAAGGTAAAACTGGTAAATAATAAATAACTCTCTAATGAAAGGAGAATAAAGCATGATCAGCAAAATTGATAAAAATAAAGTACGCTTAAAAAGACATGCACGTGTACGTACTAACTTAACTGGTACTTCTGAAAAACCACGTTTAAACGTATATCGTTCTAACAAACACATCTATGCACAAATCATTGATGATACTAAAGGCGTAACTTTAGCTCAAGCATCAACTCAAGATAAAGATTTCGAAAATGAAACTGGTTCAAAAGTTGAATTATCAGCCAAAGTGGGCGAAGTAATCGCTAAGAAAGCAGTTGATAAAGGTATCACTGCAATCGTCTTCGACCGTGGAGGTTACTTATACCATGGACGTGTTAAAGCATTAGCAGATGCAGCACGTGAAAATGGCTTAGAATTTTAATCATAAAAGGAGGGACAAATAATGGCTCGCAGAGATGAAGAAAACAAAGAATTTGAAGAACGCGTTGTTACGATTAACCGTGTTGCGAAAGTTGTAAAAGGTGGACGTCGTTTCCGTTTCACTGCATTAGTAGTAGTTGGAGACAAAAATGGTCGTGTTGGATTCGGTACAGGTAAAGCACAAGAGGTACCAGAAGCGATCAAAAAAGCGGTAGAAGCTGCTAAAAAAGAATTAGTATCTGTAAACCGTGTTGAAGGTACAACACCACACACAATCACTGGCCGTTTCGGTTCAGGAAGTGTATTATTGAAACCAGCAGCACCTGGTACTGGGGTTATCGCCGGTGGACCAGTTCGTGCCGTATTAGAGTTAGCAGGTATCACTGATATCTTAAGTAAGTCATTAGGTTCTAACACACCAATTAACATGGTTCGTGCTACAATCAATGGTTTAGAAAATCTAAAAAGTGCTGAAGAAGTTGCGAAATTACGCGGCAAATCAGTAGAAGAATTATACAATTAAGGAGGGAAAATGAATAATGGCTAAATTACAAATTACCCTCACACGTAGTGTTATTGGTCGTCCAGAAACACAACGTAAAACTGTTGAAGCATTAGGTTTGAAAAAAACTAACTCTACAGTAGTTGTAGAAGACAACCCAGCTATCCGTGGACAAGTGAACAAAGTAAGTCACTTGCTAAAAGTTGAAGAATTAGACGCATAATTAGATAATATATAAGGAGGTGCCGTAATGAAATTACATGATTTACATCCAGCAGAAGGATCACGTAAAGAACGCAACCGCGTAGGTCGTGGTGCTGCTACAGGTAATGGTAAAACAAGTGGACGTGGTCAAAAAGGTCAAAAAGCACGTTCAGGTGGTAAAGTAAGACCAGGTTTCGAAGGTGGTCAATTACCATTATTCCGTCGTATCCCTAAACGCGGTTTCACAAACATCAACCGTAAAGAATACGCAGTTGTGAATTTAGACCAATTAAACCGTTTTGAAGAAGGTACAGAAGTTACTCCTGAACTTTTAATCGAAACAGGCGTAGTTAAAAACGCAAAAGCGGGTATCAAAGTATTAGGTAATGGTTCTCTAGAGAAAAAATTAACAGTAAAAGCACATAAATTCTCTGCATCTGCAGCTGAAGCAATTGATGCTAAAGGTGGAGCACACGAGGTGATCTAATGTTTGACACATTCGTAAACTTCTTTAAAACAAAAGAAGTGCGAAACAAGATCTTTTTTACGCTCGCAATGCTAGTTATTTTTAAAATAGGTACTTATATACCAGCGCCTGGAGTCAATCCAGCAGCGTTTGAAAGTCAACAAGGTTCTCAAGGTGTCACTGATCTATTGAATACATTCGGTGGGGGAGCCTTGAAGAACTTTTCCATTTTTGCAATGGGTATTATGCCCTACATCACTGCTTCAATCGTTATGCAGTTATTGCAAATGGATATAGTTCCTAAGTTTACAGAATGGGCCAAACAAGGTGACGTTGGTCGTAAGAAACTAAACAACGTTACGCGCTATTTTGCGATACTTTTGGCATTCATCCAATCAATAGGGATGGCATTCCAATTCAATAACTATCTTAAAGGTGCATTGATTGTTGATCCTTCACCTATGAGTTATTTGTTGATTGCAATTGTATTAACAGCAGGAACAGCTTTCTTATTATGGTTAGGTGAACAGATAACACAATATGGTGTAGGTAATGGTATTTCCATTATTATCTTCGCCGGTATCTTGTCTACTTTGCCATCATCACTGATTCAGTTCTATCAACAAGCCTTTGTAGGGCAAAGTGATACAACAATCGCATGGTTGCAAGTAGCAGGGCTAGTTATTGGTTTGATTTTACTAACAATGGGTGCTGTGTACGTATTACAAGCTGTTCGTAAGATACCTATTCAATATGCGAAAAAACAATCCGCTCAGCGTTTAGGACGAAATGCAACGTATTTGCCGTTGAAAGTTAACTCAGCAGGGGTTATCCCGGTTATCTTTGCTATGGCATTCTTCTTGTTACCGAGAACATTAACAATGTTCTTCCCTAAAGCTGACTGGGCGCAGCAAATTGCCAATACAGCCAATCCATCAAGTAACATCGGAATGGTAATTTATATTATCTTGATCATTGCATTCACTTATTTCTATGCATTTGTTCAAGTTAATCCAGAAAAAATGGCTGACAACCTTAAGAAACAAGGCAGTTATGTACCGGGTATCAGACCTGGTGAAAAAACTAAAAAGTATATTACCAAAGTTTTATATCGTTTAACTTTTGTAGGTTCTATCTTCTTAGCAGTTATCGCTATTTTACCGATTCTTGCTACTAAATTTATGAACTTACCGCAATCGATTCAAGTCGGCGGTACAAGCTTATTGATCGTTATCGGTGTTGCAATCGAAACTATGAAGAGCTTGGAAGCACAAGTTAACCAAAAAGAATATAAAGGCTTTGGTGGTAGATAATTTGTAGGAGGGCAATATGAATATCATCTTAATGGGTTTACCTGGCGCAGGTAAAGGAACTCAAGCGAGTGAAATTGTTAAGAAATTCCCTATTCCGCATATATCTACAGGTGATATGTTTAGAAAAGCTATCAAAGATGAAACTGAATTAGGTAAAGAAGCTAAGTCTTATATGGACCGTGGCGAACTTGTACCTGATGAAGTAACTGTGGGTATCGTTAAAGAAAGACTTTCTGAAGACGATGCGAAAAAAGGATTTTTATTAGATGGTTTCCCACGTACACTTGAACAAGCAGAAGCATTAAGTAAAATCATGACAGAACTTGGCAGAAAGATTGATGCAGTTATTAATATTGAAGTTCCGGAAGAAGAACTCATGAATCGTTTGACTGGACGTCGCGTTTGTGAAGTTTGCGGAACAACTTATCATCTTGTGTTCAATCCTCCAAAAGTGGATGGTGTTTGTGATCTTGATGGCGGTAAATTATACCAACGTGAAGATGACAATCCAGAAACAGTTGCAAAACGTTTAGAAGTTAACGTAAAACAGTCTAAACCTATCTTAGAATACTATGATAAAGAAGGCGTTTTGAAAAACGTTGACGGTTCTAAAGATATCCAAGAAGTAACTGGCTCAGTTATCGATATCTTGGAAGATCTTAAGTAATTCAACATTGCTGCTTGTATGTTGAATGAAGGCAGTCTGATATTGTTTGTCTCTCAGCCTAACGAATTATGAGTGACAGCATAACGATAATGATTCCCGATTTTTGTTCAACGTAATGATACAAGGGCAGTATGTCTAACATTTTCCAATAGACATTAACTAATAATGCAAAAGGGGGAATTGTTCTAATGGCAAAACAAGATGTAATTGAATTAGAAGGTACAGTAACAGATACTTTACCAAATGCAATGTTTAAAGTAGAATTAGAAAATGGTCATGAAATTTTAGCACATGTGAGTGGTAAAATTAGAATGAATTATATTCGTATTCTACCTGGCGACAAAGTAACAGTAGAAATGTCTCCGTATGATTTAACTCGCGGAAGAATCACTTATCGTTATAAATAATTCGTCACTCCATTATTACAGGGAGGTATTAAAATGAAAGTAAGACCATCAGTAAAACCTATTTGCGAAAAATGTAAAGTCATTAAACGTAAAGGTAAAGTAATGATCATTTGTGAAAATCCGAAACACAAACAAAGACAAGGTTAATAAAAGAGAGGTGTAAAATAATATGGCACGTATTGCAGGAGTCGATATTCCACGCGAAAAACGCGTTGTAATTTCATTAACTTATATTTACGGTATTGGTAAATCAACTGCTGAAAAAATCGTAGCAGAAGCTGGAGTTTCTCCACAAACTCGTACTAACGAATTAACTGACGATGAATTAGGTCGTCTTCGTGAAGTTGTAGACAGCTACAAAGTAGAAGGTGACTTACGTCGTGAGCAAAACTTAAACATCAAACGTTTAATGGAAATCTCATCTTACCGTGGTATCCGTCACCGTCGTGGCTTACCAGTTCGCGGTCAAAAAACTAAAAACAATGCTCGTACACGTAAAGGCCCAGTTAAAACTGTAGCTAACAAGAAAAAATAATAGGTAAAGGAGGAAAATATTAATGGCACGTAAACAAGTATCTCGTAAACGCAGAGTGAAAAAGAATGTTGAAAACGGTGTGGCTCACATTCGTTCAACTTTCAACAATACAATCGTAACAATCACTGATGAATTTGGTAACGCATTATCATGGTCATCAGCAGGTGCGCTTGGTTTCAAAGGTTCTAAAAAATCTACACCATTCGCAGCACAAATGGCTTCAGAAACTGCTTCAAAAGCAGCTATGGAACATGGCTTAAAATCTGTAGAAGTAACAGTAAAAGGACCTGGTCCAGGCCGTGAATCAGCTATCCGTGCATTGCAATCAGCAGGCTTAGAAGTAACAGCTATTAGAGACGTTACTCCAGTACCTCATAACGGTTGCCGTCCGCCAAAACGTCGTCGCGTATAATATTATTGTCAAGAAATAGTTATTTTCCGCAGATCACTAAGATAAACTGTATCTTATAAGTCGACGTAACCAAGGAGGATATGTAAATAATGATAGAAATTGAAAAACCTAGAATTGAGACAATTGAAATTAGTGAAGATGCTAAATTCGGTAAGTTTGTTGTTGAACCACTAGAACGTGGCTATGGCACTACGCTAGGAAACTCCTTACGTCGTATCCTACTATCTTCATTACCAGGTGCAGCCGTTAAGTACATCGAAATTGAGGGAGTTCTACACGAATTCTCAGCAATTGAAAATGTGGTTGAAGACGTATCTACAATCATTATGAATATTAAGAAACTAGCTCTTAAAATTTATTCTGAAGAAGATAAAACATTAGAAATCGATGTTAAAGATGAAGGCGAAGTAACTGCAGCTGACATTACTCATGATAGTGATGTTGAAATTTTAAACCCAGAGCTTAAAATTGCTACAGTTGCTAAAGGTGGACATTTAAAAATCCGTCTTGTTGCGAATAAGGGTAGAGGTTACGCATTAGCTGAACAAAATAATACTAGTGATTTACCAATTGGTGTTATACCAGTAGACTCTTTATACTCACCAGTAGAAAGAGTTAACTATACAGTAGAAAATACTCGTGTAGGTCAAAGCAGTGACTTTGATAAATTAACATTAGATGTATGGACTGATGGATCAATCACTCCACAAGAATCAGTTTCATTAGCAGCAAAAATTATGACTGAACACTTGAACATCTTTGTTGGACTCACTGATGAAGCGAAAAACGCTGAAATCATGATTGAGAAAGAAGAAGATCAAAAAGAAAAAGTACTTGAAATGTCTATCGAAGAATTAGACTTATCAGTACGTTCTTATAACTGTCTAAAACGTGCAGGCATCAACAGCGTTCAAGAATTGGCTGACAAATCTGAAGCAGATATGATGAAAGTACGTAATTTAGGTCGTAAATCTTTAGAAGAAGTAAAATACAAACTTGAAGACTTAGGTTTAGGTCTAAGAAAAGAAGATTGATAAAGGTAAAGGAGGTTAACTCATGGGTTACAGAAAATTAGGTCGTACATCTGATCAACGTAAAGCAATGTTACGTGACTTAGCTACTTCATTAATCGTTAATGAGCGTATTGAAACAACTGAAGCTCGCGCTAAAGAATTACGCGGTGTGGTTGATAAATTAATCACTTTAGGTAAAAAAGGAGATTTAGCTTCACGTCGTCAAGCAGCTAGAATCGTTCGTGATGTTGAAATCTTAAACGAAGATGAAACTACACAAACAGCTTTACAAAAATTATTCGGTGAAATTGCTCCTCGTTACACAGAACGCCAAGGCGGATACACTCGTGTACTTAAAGTAGGTCCTCGTCGCGGAGACGGTGCTGAAGCAGCAATTATCGAATTCGTTTAATTCCAACTTTAACTTGTAACAAAGCAACGATGATAAGTAGAAGCACACGATGGTGATGACATTGTGCGCTTATCATTGTACAAGTAAACACACTGAACTTATGAATATATAAAGCAAATGAGTGCAACGATAATGTTTGCCACATACAAATATTGTCTAGCTCAGAGTACCCCATTCACAGAACTTAATATTTTTTAAAGCGTGAACTCAATTATTGAATGGGGTGCGCGCTTTTTTATTTCGAAGCCCCTTTACTCTCTTTAGGTACAGGGGCTTTTGATACATAGTCTTGGATATACACATATCGTATATTCATGTACAATAAGTAGAGTGAAAATAAACAGAAGGGACAGAGTCATATTGAACACAGAGAACATTATTGAATTTAATGACGTGTCATTTCAATACCAAGGCGACGAATGGTTCACATTAAAAAATCTATCATTTAATATCCCTAAAGGTAAATGGACCTCTATTGTCGGTCATAATGGTTCAGGTAAATCTACCATCGCAAAACTGATGATGGGTATGATGCCGTTTCAAAAAGGGGAAATTCTTGTAAACGGTCAACCAATGACAGCTGATAATTTAGCAGAGATTCGTCAACACCTAGGCATAGTCTTTCAAAATCCTGAGAACCAATTTGTGGGCTCTACAGTTCAATATGATGTCGCATTCGGTTTAGAAAATTTCGAAGTCCCTTATGAAGAAATGCATCAAGCTGTCCCGCAAGTATTAAAAGAAGTTGAAATGTATGCGCAACGCAATCATGAACCACAAGCCTTATCAGGCGGACAAAAACAACGTGTTGCGATTGCTGGTGTATTAGTTTTAAGTCCTGATGTGATTATTTTAGATGAAGCCACATCTATGTTAGATCCTGAAGGCAAACAATCGCTGATGCAGCTGGTCAGACATTTGAACACTGAAAAAAATGTAACGATTATTTCGATTACACATGATTTAACTGAAACATTAGATTCAGATTATATGATTGTGATGAATCGTGGAGAGGTGTATGAAAAAGGTACACCAGAAGCAATTTTTGAGAAAGGAGCATCATTAACAGAAATAGGTTTAGATTTACCATTTCCAATGCGCATTAATTCATTGCTTGGTAACCCGTCTGAGTTTCTGACATATGATGCACTGGTGGCACGTTTATGAGTATAAAATTTAACGACGTCACATATGTGTACCAAAAAGGCACACCTTTTGAATATGAAGCATTACATCAAATCAATACAGAGTTTGAACCAGGACATTATTATGCGATTATTGGTCAGACAGGTTCAGGCAAATCTACATTAATCCAACATTTTAATGGCTTGTTAAAGCCCTCTTACGGCACCGTAGCGCTTGATGATTTAATTCTGAAGGCAAAGACTAAGGATAAAGCGATTCGCCCTATGAGACAACGTGTAGGGCTTGTCTTTCAATTTCCAGAATCACAACTCTTTGAAGATAGTGTAGAGCGTGAGATTCTGTTCGGTCCCAAAAATTTCAATATGAACTTAGACAAGGTAAAGGACTATGCATATCGCTTACTGATGAAATTAGGTTTTGATCGCGATGTGATGAACAAATCACCCTTTCAAATGTCTGGAGGACAAATGCGTAAAATTGCGATTGTTTCAATTCTTGCGATGGATCCAGACATCATTGTGTTAGATGAACCGACAGCAGGCTTAGATCCACACAGTCGAAAGCAAGTGATGGGTTTACTAAAACAGTTGCAGCAGGAAGGAAAGACTATCGTATTGGTAACTCATGACATGAATGACGTTGCACAATATGCAGATCGTATTAAAGTCTTACAAAAAGGAACGCTTGTATATGAGGGGACACCAAGAGCATTATTCAGTGATTCCGAGCGTATTAATGATTATTCATTGGATTTACCAGACATTGTGCAACTACAAAGAGACTTTGAACACAAACATCAGACTAAACTATCTGATACAGCATTAACTGACGAAGAGTTTATTGAACTCTATAGGGAGTGGCAGCGAAATGAAAAATAAATTTATCATTGGTCGCTATTTACCTCTGGATTCGATAGTACATCGTATGGATCCTAGAGCTAAATTAGCATTTGTCTTTTTCTATATTGTCTTAGTCTTTTTCTGTCATAGCTTCCCGATGTATGGGTGGATGTTGTTAGTGTTATTGATATTTATGTATTGTGGTAAAATCAAGCTGTTTTATTTATTAAAAGGCTTAACCCCAATACTGTTCTTTTTAATTTTTACGTTTTTAATGCATTTGTTTTTAACTAAAGGCGGAACGACGTTGTTCAGCTGGAAATTTATTTCGATTGATTCAGGTGGTATCAAAGAAGGGATCTTTATATCTATGCGGTTGATGTTCATTATGATGGCTTCAACGATTATGACTTTAACAACGAATCCGATCGCATTAACAGATGCCTTTGATAAAATTTTATCGCCGCTTAAAGTTGTAAAAGTCCCTGTACAACAATTAAGCATGATGATGTCCATTGCGCTACGTTTCATCCCAACGTTAATGGAAGAGTTAGATAAAATTATTTTAGCGCAAAAATCACGAGGATCTGAAATCAGTTCAGGTTCAATGGGACAAAGAATCAAAGCATTTATTCCATTACTGATTCCACTATTTATTTCTGCCTTTCAACGTGCAGAAGATTTAGCAATTGCGATGGAAGTACGTGGATATGATGTAAAATCAAAACGTACAAGTTTCCGTAAATTAGAATGGCATTGGAAAGATACTTTGCTTATCGGTTCATTGATTCCAATTGCGGTTATATTATTTGTATTAAAATATTTAGGAGTGTAGACGTGTGCGTATTTTAGTTAATATAGCGTATCAAGGAAGCAACTTCTTAGGCTTTCAGATTCAACAGCACGGTAGAACCGTGCAACAACAATTTGAGAAGATTTTAAAACGTATGCATAAGCGTCATGTACGTATCCATCCTTCAAGCAGAACAGATAGAGGGGTGCATGCGATGGAACAATATTTCCATTTTGATACAGAACTAGATATCGCACCTAAGCAATGGCAATATGCGATGAATAGCGCACTGCCTGACGACATTTATGTCAAAGAGGTATCAATCGTCGATGACGACTTTCATTGCCGCTATGACTGCGTAGGAAAGCGATATCGTTATATGGTGTATCAAGGTGCGCATCGCGATGTTTTTATGAGCGGTTTAAAAACTTATAATGATTATGACTTAGATTTAGATAAAATGAATCAAGCAGCACAACAATTTATCGGTACGCATGATTTTACAGGATTTTGTTCACAAAAGACCGAAGTAGAAAGTAAAGAGCGTACGCTTTATCAAAGTGAAATTATTAAAACAAAAAATGGCTTTGACTATGTTGTGACTGGCTCTGGTTTTCTATATAATATGGTACGTGTGTTAGTCGCGTTTTTAATCGAAGTCGGTAAAGGTAAGCGATCACCAGACGAAGTTCCAGGCTTATTAGAAGCGAAAGATCGTAATCAAGTACCGTTCACTGCACCCGCAGAAGGATTGTATTTAGAAAAGATATATTTATCACCAGAATCACTGATACAAGATTTTGGTTCAGATATAAAAATTCATCGCAAAAAATCATTGCAAAATGACTGATTCGTATTGACAAATACACTAATAAATTATACGATTATATGCGGTATTGTTTTATATCACCCCACGATAAGCCCCGGAAACTTATTGTGTTACTAGATATAGAAGCAAAGTCGAAACGAAATCAACAATCTGAAATTATCTGAGCTTTGAATCGTAACATTGATTTTTTAAAAAGCAACTCAACACGCAGTTATTATTAGGAGGACAATTATTATGCGTCAAACATTTATGGCTAATGAATCAAACATTGAGCGCAAATGGTATGTTATTGATGCGGCTGGCCAAACACTAGGTCGTTTATCATCAGAAGTAGCAACTATTTTACGCGGAAAACATAAAGTAACTTACACACCACACGTTGATAACGGTGACTATGTAATCATCATCAACGCTGGACAAATCGAAATGACTGGTAAAAAAGAATCTGACAAAGTTTACTACCGTCACTCAAACTACCCAGGTGGTATTAAATCAATCACAGCTGGTGAATTAAAAGAGAAAAACCCAGCACGTTTACTTGAAATTTCAATTAAAGGTATGTTACCAAGCAACCGTTTAGGTGAAAAACAAGGTAAAAAATTATTTGTATATGGTGGCGCTGAACATCCACACGCTGCACAACAACCAGAAAACTACGAGTTACGTGGTTAATTAGAAGGAGGAAATTACATTGGCACAAGTTGAATATAGAGGCACAGGCCGTCGTAAACACTCAGTAGCACGTGTACGTTTAGTACCAGGCGAAGGTAACATCACTGTAAACGGTGTTGACGTACGTGAATATTTACCATTCGAATCATTAATCTTAGACTTAAACCAACCATTCGAAGTTACAGAAACTCAAGGTAACTACGACGTTTTAGTTAACGTTAACGGTGGCGGTTTCACAGGTCAAGCACAAGCTATCCGTCACGGTATCGCTCGTGCATTATTAGAAGCAGATCCTGAATACAGAAGTTCTTTAAAACGCGCTGGATTACTTACTCGTGACCCACGTATGAAAGAACGTAAAAAACCAGGTCTTAAAAAAGCACGTCGTTCACCACAATTCTCAAAACGTTAATTGTTGGACAAACGATTACTATTATTCAAACACTTCCCAAGTTTGGGGAGTGTTTTTTTATGCCTGTAAAAGTTATTTACATATCGACCTTTTAGAAATTTTTTCATTTCTGGTATACTTTCATATCATTAATTCGCTGGTGCTTTCAATTCTAATTAATTAGTTGTGTGTGATATGATTATTTTAAAAGAAGGAGGCGGTAACATTGCATGAAAAAGTAGATATTTTAGTAACGCTAAATGAAAACTATTTGAAACCATTAAAGGTTATGTTGTTATCATTACATGATACGAATCCCCATTTATCATTTAAAGTTTGGTTGGTTCATGAGAAGATACCACAAAGTAAACTAATGCAGTTAGAAGAATTATTGTCATCATTTAATATGGAATTAGAAGAAGTTAAAGTACCGCCCAATTATTTTGGCAATGCGAAAACAGTTGAACGTTATCCTCAAGAAATGTACTTTAGATTAGCGTGTGGTGAATTACTGCCTGAATCAGTGACAAAAGTACTTTATTTAGATCCAGATATTTTAGTGATTAATACAATAGACGATTTATGGAATCTGAATTTAGAAAGGAATATATTTGCGGCAGCAACACATGAAGGATTTACAAAATTTTCACAAGGCATGAATAATCTACGTTTAGGTACGAAACAAGGTCAAGTATATTTCAATTCAGGAGTTATGTTGATTGATGTAGAAAAAGCAAGACAAGAAATAAGCATGGATGATATTTTTAATTTTATAGAGAAAAATAATCAATACTTATTATTACCTGATCAAGACGTTATGAATAGTTTGTATGGTGATAAGATTAAAGAAATACCGGAAGAAATTTGGAATTATGACACAAGACAAGCAAATATGTATTATACAAAAAGTGTAGGTAAGTACGATACACATTGGGTTGCCTATCATACTGTGTTCTTACATTTTTGTGGTCGTCCAAAACCTTGGGATAACAAAAGCAACAGTAGATTTACCATGTTATATCTTCAGTATCAAAAAAGATTAGAACAACTTGAAAACTTAAATGATTAAATAAAACTCAATACTTGAAAGAAGGGGACATCATGAAAAAAATCATCAGAAGTATTGCGAAATGTAAAATGTGCGGAGATATTATTGAATCTACACATAGACATGAAATGGTCAATTGTAAATGTGGTTGTATCTTTTTGGATGGAGGAACAGATTACCAAAGAGTACTGTGGAATCCTCAAGAAGGTAAAGGTAGTAAAATGGAAGATTATATTGATTTGAGTTTAACAATTTATGAAGAAGAGGATGAGGAGGACGAGAATAAAAAAGAATGAAAATATACTTTGTCAGACATTCATTAAGAGATAATAGTGTGAAAGAAGATGTCATTGCACCCTTAACTAAAGAAGGGCTGAATAAAGCAGAAGCATTGGCATCTTTTTTTGACGATAAAAACATTGAACAAATATACGCCAGTCCTTATCGTCGTGTGATGCAAACGATATTGCCAACTTCACAAAGGTTAAAGTTACCAATTCATAAAGAAGAAGGATTGCGTGAAAGAAAAATAGGACATTGGGTAGAAGACTTTTATGAATTTGCGGAAAAGCAGTGGCGAGATTTTGACTACAAGTTGGAAAATGGTGAGTCTTTAAATGAAGTACAAAATCGTATCGTTCAAACCTATGATCAAATTATAAAGAATAGTAATGTATCTACATTATTAATATGTGGACATGGCACCGCAATGTCACTGTTATTTAATCATTTAACTAAAGGCAAGTTTCAATATGAAGATTTCCTTCAGATGAAAATGCCTGCGATCTATGAATGGGATACGCAAACACAAATATTAACACATATTCAGTGATTAATCTGATAAAATTCAGTGAATATGCTAATATCGTCACTGATATTAAACAGTTATACTAGAAGAGATGAAATATAAGAATTGCAGGTGTTTGTGATGTTTAATATTAGTTCAGTTTCAAATGAGGTTAAAGAAGAAGTTAAAGGACTCATTGATCAACATATACATCAAGAAGATATTACTGACATGTTAATAGAACTCTCTCAAAACGAATCAAGCAGTAAAATAACAGAAGCACTTAGACAGCTTTACTTTATTGAAAAATTTACGTCTATGTATGAAATAGAACGTTTTGTCTCAACATATGAAAAGGTGACAAAACAATCACTGACAGAAATCACACTTTCAAATGATAAAACGCATCCACTGAATATCTTCAAACAAGAAATTAATATATTTAAGTCATTGCTTCAAGAAACAAGCGCTTTGTTAGATCAAGTAAAGGTGAATGAAACAGAAGCGATTGAATTATTTAAATGGAAAGTTCAAACACTTTCAGGTTTAATTCCACATTTTAATCGTAAAGAAAAGATTATCTTTCCTGTCATAGAACGAAGAGGAGAGTATATCTTACCGAGAAAAATGTGGGCTGATGATGATGTGATTCGTTTTGCGTTGAATAAACTACAAAAACGTGTAGCTAAACTTGAAGAAGTAGATTGGCGACATATTCAAAATGCTTATACTGAATTAGAAAGCAGTTTAACGGACATATTACGCCAAGAAGAGATACTATTCATCCCACTAATGCAGGAAGACATCAGTGCAGTTGAGTGGCAACAAATTGCGCAAGAAAGCAGTGCTTTTGGCTATGCGATAGAAGTTCCTGAGATATGGCACGATTCTGAAATAGAATTAACTTCTATTGACGCAAAATATGATGCAAAACAAGGGCAACAGAATTTGCGCTTTGGTGGAGGTTTCTTAACGACAAAAGAAGCGGACCTTATTTTAAATAACTTGCCAGTAGAAATTACGTTTGTAGATAAAAATGGCACTTTTAAGTATTTCAATGATTTAGTTGAAGCGTCTGACATGATGTTTATCCGTACACCTATCTCTATTGGAAGAAATGTGGCTAATTGTCATCCACCAAAAAGTTTAAGCAAAGTGATGCAGATTATTCGTGATTTGAAAACAAAACAAAAAAAGTCTGAATCCATGTGGTTTAAAAAAGGTAACCAATTCATTCACGTCACATACAAAGCTTTATTTGATGAAAAAGATGAATATATTGGTATTTTAGAATATGTACAAGATATTCAACCATTCTTTGAGTTACCACAAAAGTTCAAACGAGATGCGACTAAACAATAAACGTTAATTAATAATAAAATGAACAACCCACGAGTCCAATATTGATTCGTGGGTTGTTCATTTATCACAGTCGTTTTAAAGAAACGGTAAGAATTTTGACCAATAAGTAATCAAGTATAGCGGGAAATTCATACAGATATGAATTAATATCAGTAAGTAGATATTTCGATATTTGGCCCAGAAAAAGCCAAGGAATATCCCCGCAAGCGCATGTGTGACCAATGCTTGTGCTGACAAATCCAAAAGATTTCCTTGTCCTTGGATGCCCGCATGCCATAAAGACCAAAGTACTGTGCTGATACATACAGAAGACACTATACCCAAATGTTCTAAACGTGTTTGTAGCCACACACGGTAAAACACTTCTTCTAATACAGCATTCATTAATATTGAAATGATCGCAAATATCAGTACGAAAAGATAAGGTTCATCATAAGAGATATGAGATAAGTTGTTCAAAGGACTAAAATAGAGCACTAACCAAATTACATAGACAATAGGCGCAAGAGACCAATCAATCACTGGATTAGCTTTAGAGAGTATGGACAGTTTTTCTCGCTTAATAATCCATAAAGGAATCAACAACAATAATACAAATTTATAAATATAAAAGAGCTCAAAGTAGGGTTTAGGTGTAAGAAACACAAGTACGATATATAAAATACCTAATATGAGTAAAATACGTTCTGACTTCAAAGGTTTCTGAATAAGGGGTTGAAACTTAAAGTGTAAAGGTAAAACAAATAGCAAAACAAGTGGAATTAAATAGATCAACCAAATATTCATAAAATGAGTTTTATCCTTGGTATCTGCGCTCGTTTGAATCAAACCGTTTTGTGTAGTTTGTACATATAAGGCTGAAACCAAAATTAATAATAAAGTGACAATAGGAATCAATAAACGTAATTTATTTCTCTGCATGGCGTTCTCCTTAATATTAAATTGTAAAAGCATTTAAATAATAATACCCAATTTTATTTAATTTTGGTCCTTTAAACGTAAAAAATCCTCAAACCAATTTGATTTGAGGATTAAAGCAATATACGAATGTCGTTAGTAGAAAAAATTATTTTTTAAAGTTTGCTTGAAGATACTCATAAATTGCATCTGTATCAGTCAATTTAAAGAACTTTTCTAATTCAGCTTTATCTTGTTTTTCAAAGAACACGATAAGGTCTGATAATAAATGTACTTGAATTGCTTTTGTACCGTTTAAAATCACAAATAAGAATTCTACTGGTAAATCTTTATGAGGTGAACTCATATTTTGGAATACGATAGGGTTAGTTAATTTAACAGGTACAATTTTAGTTGTGTTTACAAATTCAGGTTCAGTATGTGGTACTGCCACATTAGGGTATGTTTCACTGATATTTGATAAGCTTAGGGCTGTTGGGTAATTTTTTTCACGATCTAAAACATGTTCTAAGAAATTGTCTTTTACATAACCTGCTTTTACTAATGCTTCTGATACTTCTGTTAGTACCGCTTCTTTACTATCCGCATTTGATACAAAAACGCTATCTTTTGAAAATAATTGAGTCATAAGTTGCTCCTTCTTCGTTAGTAAGTATTTTAATATTTATCTGGTCAATTAAAGTATAGGTAAATGAATAGATAGATGTCAATGTATTATGTGTTTTATACCACAATACATCCCACAATTTTAAAATATTTGTCATAAATAAACATCGATGTAAGACACCTACGTTTATTTTGATTATTATTTTATTTACCTTGTTCTTCGTAAATTTTATTTCGTTTTTTCATTTCAAATGCATACCAGATGAAAGCAAGTAAGTAGATTGCAAGTGCAACGATAGCGTAAACAATAAACATACCGCCACCATGTACTGCATGACCTACTAAATAACTTAAGAATTTTTCTAGTGGACCTTCCATAGTAGTGTGTGAAATTAATGTATCACTGCTTAATCCTTTAGGGAAAGCACCTGCTTTTTTAGCTGTCTCAGTTACGAATTCAGCTATTAATGTACCTGCCCATAAGAATAATGGTAATTCGATTGCGCCAATAATAATCATACGTAATAATTTACCTCGAGTAATAACAAGTAAAGCAGGGGTAACGCCCATTGCGATAATACCACCAAGTGGTAAAAGTTTATTACCTGGTAAAATCATTGCTTCTAATAACATGATAGGAGCTAATACGTTAGCTGCTGCCCAGATTTCTGCACGACCAGCAATGAATGGCCAGTCTAAACCGATGTTTAATTGGCGTCCTTTTAATTTACTGTTAGCAAAGTTTGAAATACCTTGAGATAAAGGTTCTACAGATGCGATGAACCAAGATCCGATTAAAGAGAATAACTCTAATGCAACAGCAGCAGTAAATGCTAAGGCAAAGATTTGAGTAGGTGATTGTCCTGCAAGTAAACCAACAAATACACCTAAATATAAACCAATGGCAAATTTAGAACCCCAGAAACCAATTTTGTTGTTCAATTTTGCAGCATCAAAATCATATTTATCTAACCAAGGGAAAACTTTATCAAAGATTTTATCCATGATTAACAAGAATGGGTTCATCATATAGTTCATATGAGTAGATGTCATAGGGTTTGATGATGGTACATTTAATAAGTCATTAAATGTCGGTTTCATTAAATCAGAGTTAATGATTTTCATAACGCCGATAAAGATAACTAATAGTGTTGCGACAAATAAATTTGCTCCGCAGTAAATCGCAAATAATCCTACAATAGATAAGTGCCAGATGTTAAAAATATCAACATCTAAAGTGTTAGTACGGTTAATGAATAATAAAACGATATTCACAATAACCATTACTGCTAAGAAATATAATGTGTAAGGGGAGCCCCAAGTAATAGTTGCTAATGGTGCCCAACCTACGTCAGTAATACTAAGAGATAATCCAGTACGTTCAACGAAATCTGTCATGGCTTGTGAGAATGCTGTTGTTAAGATCCCGATGATTGCACCGATACCTGTTAAAGCGATACCTAATTTCAAACCGCCTTCAAGAGATTTAGAAAGTTTTTTAGTGAAAATGAAGGTGATAATTGCAAGAATCACAGTCATTAATGGAGCAGCTCCTAAATCAATTAAAGGTTTGAATATGGTGTTGGCTAAATCAATAAGCGAGTTCATTTTATCCTCTCCTTGGTGATTGTTCTAAGTGGTTAAAATTATGAATTCTTATTTTTGAATAGATTTAATCGCATCTTCCATTGCTTGATAAACAGGTTCTGCCATAGCTGGCACACGATAAAGAATAGCACCTGCGTCAACAACCGGAATTGTAATAGGGAAGCTGAAATCAGTGTTAGCAATTTGAGCAAAGATGTCATATCCACTTAATAAGTCTTCGTTAACATCTTTAATCATTACTGCATCACAGCTAACTTGATAACCTCTTTTTGTTAATTCTTCTTCTAGTGCTGCTTTAATTTGGTGGCTTGAGTTAACACCTGCGCCACATGCTGCTAAAATTTTAATCATGATGTCTTCACTCCTAATTATTTAAAGTTTTTATCTAAGTAGTTATAGATGTCTGTTGAGTTATTAAAGTTGAAGAATTTAAGCATATCTTCTTCTTTTTGAGAATTGATAAAATCCATGATTCTAGCAAGTAACTGTGTTTGTTTAGCTTTATCGCTATTTAAGATAATGAATAAAAAAGATACTTCCAGATCATTGTGTGGTGAAATCATGTTTTTGAAATGAACAGGATGGTTCAATTTTACAGGTACGATTTTTGTAGTATTTACGTATTCTGATTCAGTATGTGGAATTGCAATATTGGCATACTTACCATTTAACAATGATAAATCCATGCCAGTAGGGTAGTTATGTTCTCTTTCGATTACATGTTCAAAGAAACTATCTTTTACATCTCCTTGTTTAACAAGAGCTTCTGATACCTCTTTGAAAATTTCTTCTTTTGAGTCTGCATCACTTACGAAAACAGTGTCCTCAAAAAATAGTTTAGTCATTTAGATGCACCTTCTTTGTTGGTTTGTGTTTCTTTATGTTTCCTTTTGTTCACTTAAAGTATAAAACCGCTTACTTGAAGCGTCAATACTTTTTAAAAGATGTAGGAAAGTTGCCATTATTAGTACATTTAAATTTAAATTTGAACAAAAAAAGACCCACAACATAGTGTTGTGAGTCCTTGAAAATTCATTAACTTTCCTCAATTTCCTTTAGTGCCAATTTAATATGTTCTAGATGATGGTTACCATGCCAAGCCATTTTAGCTACAAGATCTGCAAGTCTACCTTCACCTTCTTCAGGATGGTAGAACGTACGGTCAAATGCTTCGATAGGCAGGTCACGTAATAAGATGGCCCAACGTTTATGCATGCCGTCAATCAGTTCTAGTGAGTATTCTAAGGGTGCTTGATTGTCTGGAGCTTCAGCCCAAGCATCTTGTAGGAATGATGTGACAAATGGATGGTCTTCAGTCAATGTTTGTTTCGTACGAATAAAACCGTGCATGTGGCTATCAGCAATATGGTGAATTAAAGTTTGAACATCGAAACTGCCTTCACGATAGGTCGCATGACGTTCTTCTGCAGATGCGTTCGTTGTGAGTGTTGTGAGTATATCTGGCAATTCTTCAATCGCATCAATCCACGTGTTTAAATCTTCTACACTATAACGATCTGGTTTTTGGAACTTACCGATTGGAAATTGATTTTTCAGCATGGTTAATCACCTTTCATCAAATATTGAATGAAGTGCTAGTATATCACACGTGAATTTAAATAGATAATTGACTTATTTTACTTTAATATTCTGTATGAAAGACTAAGCTACTTGTAAGACACTATACCCTAATTGTTCTATTGTTTCGCTGATTTGTTCAGAAGAGATGATTGTGTCCTCATATTTAACTTTGACTTTACTGCTGTTGAATAAGACTTTTGCTGATTCAACACCTTCTGTTTTATTTAAAGCACCTTCAATTTTCTTGATACAAGTAGGGCATGTCAGGGTTTCTAATTGTAGTTTGAGTTGTTTCATTTAAATCTTCTCCTTTAATTTTAAATTTGATTAAACGCATAGCGTTGAATATTACAACTAAGACACTTGCTTCATGGATAAACATTCCAATCGCTAGGTTCACACCGCCGAGGAGTACACCGATGAGCAGTGCGAATACTGTCAGCATCGCAATCCAGATATTTTGTTTAATATTACGGTGTGTGGCTTTAGCTAATAAGAATGCATGAGCATATTGTTTTAAACGATCCGCCATTAATACGATATCTGCGGTTTCCATTGAAATATCTGTACCGCCATCTCCCATAGCTAAGCCGATATCTGCAGTCGCAATCGCAGGGGCATCGTTAATACCATCACCAGCCATCGCAACATGATAACCTTGATTTTGTAGTTGTTTAACGTAAGCTGTTTTATCTTCCGGTAATAAGCCTGCTTCAACCTCATCTATATCTAACTGTTCTGCTATCACACGTGCAGTATGTGCATTATCACCCGTTAACATAATGGTACGTTTCACACCATGTTGTTTCATTAGGTCAATGGCTTGTTTCGCATCTTCACGTACTTCATCTTTAATCGATAAAACAGCTGCTAGTTTTCCGTTAATTGCCGCAAAGACTAAAGTATGACCGGTTTGTTCTTCGTATAAGGCATCTTGTTCAGCTTGTGAAATATCAATATGGTGATCCTGCATCAAAGCACGGTTACCGACGATTAATTGTTGATGATCAACTTGACCTGCAATGCCTTTTCCTTTAATCGGCGTTGTTGATTCTACAACATAATCCGTCAACACATGATGTTGTTCAGCGTAACTTGTTATCGCATGGGCTAAGTGATGTTCAGAGGTTTGTTCTAAAGTACCGATTAAACCTAATAAATCATGAGGTGGATTATTATAAGTTTGTACACGTAAGAGTTCTGGTTGTCCTTTAGTCAATGTACCTGTTTTATCAAAGACCATCACATCAATATGTGCTAAGGTCTCCATAATGTCACTGCCTTTGATCAAAGCACCATGTTTTGCGCCATTACCTATACCCGCAACACTTGAAACAGGAGCACCGATAATTAATGCACCTGGGCATGCGATAACGAGGAAAGTAATTGCGAGATGCAAGTTCCAAGTGATAAGCCCAACAATAGCGGCTAATACAATGACAGCGGGTGTATACCATTTAGCGAAGCGGTCTAAGAAACGTTCGGTGTTAGATTTAGTTTCTTGAGCTTCTTCAATCAAATCAATAATCTTCGCAAACGCAGTATCTTCTCCGATTTTATCTGCAATCATTTCAACATAGCCAGATTCTAATATCGTACTGCTGTATAACGTATCTTGTTGACACTTTGTCAGTGGAACCGATTCACCTGTAATAGAAGCTTCGTTAAATGTACCTTCACCTTCAATGATGTGACCATCAACAGGTACACGGCTGCCTGCTGTTAATATAATGCGATCACCTCTTGAAACTTCTTCGATTGATACTAAAGTACGTGATCCATCTGCTTGTTTAATTAAGGCTTCTTCAGGTGATAATTCCGTTAAAGATTGAATGGAGCGACGTGTCCGTTCTAATGTCTTTTTCTCTAAATAACTTCCAAATAAGAATAGAAACGTTACAACAGCTGCCTCGATAAATTCACCAATAAAGAGTGCACCGATGACTGCGATACTAATCAGCAGTTCAATGCTGAACATTTTAAATCGTAGTGCCTGTATCGCACGTAATCCGATAGGCAACATCGCAATAGCAGTCGCAAAGATAAGCAAAGCATCTCCAATTACAGCAATATCTTTTAGAAAGATACGTATCAAGATGCCAGCTACAATGGCAATGAATGCGACTAATGTCAATGTTTGTTCATAACGATAAATCCATTTTGTAAACATCAAAAAACTCCTCCTCTCATATGAAGTGATGTCTGCTTTCACTTTTAATGATACGAGAGAAGGAGAGAAATAAAATTGACCTAGATCAATTTTTCAGTACTTTATAGGTATTGTGATTGATTTTGTCTAAAATACCTTCTTGTTCCAGTTGTTTGAAGGTACGATTTAGTGTTTCTGGCTGCATGCTTAAATAAGTCGCTAAATTCTTTTTAGTCATTGAAAGCTTTAATAAACCGTCTGTTGTCTCTAGTTGGATGTATTCCAGTAAACACTCTTTACTGCTCATCAATGCGATTTGTGTCGTCATCGTTTCAGATTGATTCAATCGTTCTGCCAAACCTTCAATCATTTTAATTCCGATTTCAGGATAATCTGTCATTAATTGATGAATAGAGGAATGGTTAATCGTACAAACATCACTGTCCTCTAACGCTTCTGCATACGTATTAGCACTATCTGATGCATTAAATAAAGTCAACTCACCTGTAAAATCACTATGTTCTAAAATACGGATTAATTGTTCATCCCCTTCATCCGTCAGTCTATAGATGCGTACTTTGCCGGAATGAATCACAAATAAAGTATGCACATCATCTCCAGCCATAAAGAGGTAATCGCCTTTACGTACTTTTGTCGCATGAACTTTTGAAAAGACATGTTCTAATGCTTCTGTATCTAAATTTTGGAATAAGGGTACCTTACTGACACATAATTCATAACCTTTCATTATAGATGCTCCTTTAATCTTCTTATCTTTAGCTTAATTCATTTAATTAAAAGGGTAAATAACATTGCTTTTAACTAAAATGTAACGAATTAGTGAAATATTTAACAAATTAATTGAAACAATTGTATGTTTTTAATTGTCAAAGCGTTTTCAGTATGACATACTATAAACTGATTAGTATGACACATTGATAAAAATAGATGAGGTGATCTACAAATGACAAAATATATTTATGCATTTGAAGAAGGTAGTCAATCCATGAAGGATTTGCTTGGCGGTAAAGGTGCAAACTTAGCTGAAATGATGCGCTTAGGTTTACCAGTACCAGATGGCTTTACGATAACTACAGAAGCATGTATTGAATATTTGAAACAAGGCGCAACATTATCTGACGAGTTAAAAGAGGAATTACATACACAACTCAAAGCTTTCTCAGAACGTACTGGGAAATCTTTTTCATCTGACGACAACTTGTTGTTAGTTTCTGTCCGTAGTGGTGCGAAAATTTCAATGCCGGGTATGATGGACACGATTTTAAACTTAGGTTTAAATGATGAAAATGTTGAGAAGTTAGCTGAAAAAACAAATGATGCACGCTTTGCGTATGATTGTTATCGTCGCTTGCTTCAAATGTTTGGACAAGTTGTATACGGTATCAACATGACAGCATTTGATCGCTACTTCGACAAATATAAAGAAGATAATGGTTATGAAACTGATGCTGAAATTCCAGCAGAAGGTTTAAAAGTCATCAGTGCACGTTTCAAAGAAATTTATGAAGAAGAAGTTTATAAACCATTCCCGCAAGATCCATTTACACAATTGACTGAAGCAGTTGAAGCGGTATTTAAATCTTGGGATAACGACCGTGCGCGTGTATACCGTGATTTAAATGATATCCCGCACGATATCGGTACAGGTGTCAACATCCAAGAAATGGTCTTCGGTAATAGTGGAGACCGCAGTGGTACAGGTGTTGCTTTTACAAGAAACCCTGTGACAGGTGATAACCATGTCTTTGGTGAGTACTTATTAAATGCACAAGGTGAAGACGTTGTGGCAGGTATTCGTACACCAAAAGAAATTGAAACACTGGCACAACAAATGCCTGAGGTATATCAAGAGTTCGTAGATGTGACTGAGAAATTAGAAGCACATTATAAAGATATGCAAGATATCGAATTCACAATTGAAAACGGTAAACTTTATATTTTACAAACAAGAAATGGGAAACGTACAGCCAAAGCAGCAATGAAAATTGCGGTTGATTTAGTAGATGAAGGGGTTATCACTAAAGAAGAGGCGCTAACAAAGGTAGATGTAAAATCAATTGATACATTATTGCATCCGACGTTCAAACCAGAAGCGATTGAAGCGGCAGAAGCAATTTCTGATGCAGGTCTTCCCGCAAGTCCGGGTGCATCAACAGGTAAAGTAGTCTTCTCAGCAGAAGATGCGAAAGTACAAGCGGATCAAGGTGAAAAAGTAATTTTAATGCGACCTGAAACATCACCTGAAGATATTGAAGGTATGGTCGCAAGTGAAGCGATTGTGACAACGCATGGCGGTATGACATCTCATGCGGCAGTTGTTGCTCGCGGTATGGGTAAATGTTGTGTAACGGGCTGTTCAAACTTAAATATCGATACTGAAAATAAAGTTGTAACATATCATGGCCAAACGTTAAATGAAGGTGACATCATTTCAGTTGATGGTTCAACAGGTAACATTTATTTAGGCGATATTGAAAAAACAGATGCTGACCACAGTGAAGACTTTGATCGCTTCATGCAATGGACACAAGAAACTGCACGTTTAAATGTACGCATGAACGCTGAAACGCCTCAAGACATCGCATCAGGTTACCAATTTGATGCAGCAGGTATCGGCTTAGTCAGAACTGAGCATATGTTCTTCGGTGCAGAACGTTTAGTTCAAATGCGTCGTTTCATCTTAGCTTCTTCACAAGAAGAACGAATCGAAGCATTAAATGAAATCCGTAAATATCAAATTGAAGACTTCGAACAGATTTTCAGATTATCTAATGGCCGTCCGACAATTGTACGTTTACTGGATCCGCCATTACATGAATTCTTACCGAAAACAAATGATGAAATTCAATTAGTTTCACAACAATTAAATGTTGATAAAGACGTGCTGCGTAAACGTATTGTTGACTTGCATGAAACTAACCCAATGCTTGGTCACCGTGGCTGCCGTTTAGCAGTAACTTATCCAGAACTTGCTGAAATGCAGACTGAAGCGATTATCGGCAGTGTGTTAAAATTAAAAAATGAGGGTATCGAAAGTCAACCTGAAATTATGATACCGCTTGTATCTACAGTAGAAGAATTCAAAACATTAAAAGACACAATCCAAGCGACAGCTGAAAGCATGTTAGCAAAAGACAATACGTCGATCGATTACTTAATCGGAACAATGATTGAAACACCAAGAGCTTGCTTGATTGCAGGGCAACTTGCGAAAGAATCAGAGTTCTTCAGTTTCGGTACGAATGACTTAACACAATTAACATTTGGATTCTCTCGTGATGATGCAGGTAAATTTATCAGTGAATATATCAACAGAGGCTTACTTGAAGTCGACCCATTCCAAACATTGGATGTTGATGGTGTAGGTCAGTTGATTAAAACAGCAGTAGAGCAAGCTAAAGCTGCAAATCCAAACATCAAAATTGGGGTTTGTGGTGAACTCGGCGGTGATCCGAAATCAATTCATTACTTCAATAACTTAGCGATTGATTATGTCTCATGCTCACCATTCAGAGTTCCTGGCGCAATGTTGGCTGCTGCTCAAAGCCAAGCAGAAAGTGAGAGAGCAATCGGTGCAAAACAATAACGAACATTTAGCATTATATATAGTGTCAGATTCTATCGGAGAAACTGCGCAGCGTATGATTCATGCGACATTAACGCAGTTTCCTGATATAGAAGATGACGTAGAAATTAAGAAATTCCCCTTCATTAAAAATGAAGAAGAATTTCTAACGATTTTAAAATTAGCAAAGCAGCGTGATGCGATTGTCATCACAACGCTCGTGAATCCAAAATTTAATCAAATCGGTCAAGCTTATGCTGAAGAGCAAGGTATCCTTTATGTAGATTATATGACAGATTTGCTTAATTTAATTGAAAACAAAACACATAAAAAAGCCTTACGCGAAAGCGGTGCCTTACGCAAAATGGATCAGCACTATTTTGAACGTATTGAGGCAATGGAATTCTCAGTCAAATATGATGACGGCAAAGTTTTTACCGGTATTGAAGAAGCAGATGCGGTGATTCTAGGTGTGTCCCGAACATCTAAAACACCTCTTAGTATGTATCTTGCGAACAAAGGTTATAAAATCGCCAATATTCCATTAGTGCCTGAAGCACCGATTCCTGAAGAAGTCTTCAACAAGAAAATGTTAGTATTCGGCTTAACCGCAAGTCCCGATTATATTATGAATATCCGTACAGAACGCATCCGTGTACTGGGTATGAAAGGTTCAGCCAACTACAACAGTTTACATCGCATTAAAAAAGAATTAAGTTATGCGGAAGAAGTCTTTGATAAATTTAATGCCATTGTCATTAACACGGAATATAAATCTATCGAAGAATCTGCATTTTACATTGAAAAATACCTGAACAAATAACAACCATTCTATTCATCCATTAAACATAATAGAAAATTCCTTAATAACTTCTCACAAATATAAACGAAGCCGTAACTGCCTCCATTCAGTTACGGCTTTTTAAGTTGCTTATATTGAACTCTATGCATTTCACATTTAATTTAGAAGTATAAGTAAAAAAAGGAGCGGTTAAAATGGAAAATGAACAAATTGTCTTCGCACAATTTCCAGACGGATTACCAGATGAACAAACGTTTCGTTATGAACCAGCTGAAATCATAGAGCCAAAACAAGGTGAAGTGTTATTAGAAACAGCATACCTATCAATTGATCCTTATTTTCGTAATGGCATGATTAAAGGGGCTTCTTATGTGACAGCCTTCAAAATTGATCAACCAATATGGGGAAGAGGGCTCGCAAAAGTAATTCAATCAAAAGACAATACAGTCAAAGAAGGAGACATTGTCAGAGGTCTGTTTGAATGGAAACGTTATAATACAATGCCGGCAGAAGATTTAGAAGTGCTAAATGTCGATGATGATATACCAGTGCATTGGTATTTAGGTGCTTTAGGTGCAACGGGTCAAACGGCTTATCATGGTTTGTTAGAAATTGGCCAACCAAAAGCTGGTGAAACGGTTGTTGTTTCAGCAGCATCAGGTGCTGTCGGTTCAGTCGTCGGTCAAATTGCGAAAATCAAAGGTTGCTATGTAGTAGGTATTGCCGGAGGTAAAGCTAAAACACAATACCTCATAGATGAACTTGGATTTGATGACGCAGTCGACTACAAAAAAGAGGATTATGCTGAAGCATTAGCTAAAGCAGTACCAAATGGTGTCGATGTATACTATGAAAATGTCGGCGGTACAGTTGCGAATGAAGTATTTAAGCATTTAAATTCATTTGCGCGAATACCTGTGTGTGGTTCAATCTCTAACTATAATGATAAAGAAATATCATATGAACCCGCTGTTCAACCAATGTTGATTAAAAATCAAGCATTGATGCAAGGCTTTTTAGCTTCTCAATTTAAAGATGATTTTGAACGTGCTGAAAAAGACTTAGCACAATGGATCAAAGATGGAAAACTCAAAACAAAAACGTCATTAGTAAAAGGCTTCGGCAACATCCCAAGTGCATTCAGATCTCTCTTTACAGGTAAAGAAATTGGCAAACAAATCGTTCAAGTTTCTTCCGTATTAGATTAATCATTTAGGCATTCTAAAGGTGATACACCACTTTTAGAATGCCTATTTTTCATTGCAGTCCTTTAAAGAAACCTCTATACTTAAGTGAAAATATACAATCAGCAGGAAAGAACGAGGGGATAGAGATGGAGAAACAAAATCAACCTGATGCGAAAACGATTAGAATTATCGCCATAATTGCGATTGTTTTAGGCGTACTAGGTATTGTTAAGTATATATGGGCTGAATATCACCCGACGAATCCGTTAGATAAAGAAACAAAAATCAATACACCTACAATTTTTATGCATGGTTATGGCGGCAGTGTGAATTCATTACGCTTCTTTGAAACACAGGCACAAAAAGAAGGCTATACGAAAAAGCCGGTCGTCGCGACAGTAGGGGCAAATGGCCATGTCACTTTAAAAGGTAAATTTGATACGAAAGATAAACACCCGATTGTTTTAGTTAATTTGAAGGATAACGAAAATGGTGACATGAAACTGAATGCATTTTGGATTAAAAATGTACTTGAAGCGTTACAACAAGATTATCAATTTAAACAATTCAACATTGTGACACATTCTATGAGTAATATGTCGTTTGCGAAGTACATGTTAGACAATAGTAATAATCCAGACTTGCCGACTTTACATAAACAAGTCAATATCGCAGGTATCTTTAATGGCATCATCGGTATGGGAGATGAACCAGGAAAAGTAACATTAGATAAAAATGGGAAGCCTGATCAAATGACAGATGGTTATGTAGAAATATTGAAGTTGAAAAAAGATCCTGCCTATAAAAATGTAGAAATCTTAAATATTTATGGAGATATCCAAGATGGTACACACAGTGATGGTCGTGTGACAAATGCTTCTTCTAAATCTTTAAAATATATTATGATAGATCATGCGAAAAGTTATCGTGAACTTTTGATAGAAGGTAAACAAGGTCAACATAGTCAACTTCATGAGAGTGGTAAAGTTGCGAAAAACATCTTTAAGTTCTTATGGGGCAGTAAGCAAGGTTAGAAAAATCTCAATTCGGCAATACTAATAATATAATGACAAATAGATTGGAGCGGATGAAATGACACAAAATGAACAAATTGTGTTAGCACAATATCCAGAAGGATTGCCTAAAGCAGAGGACTTTCGCTTTGAAACGATTGATATTGCTTCACCTGAAGAAGGAGAAGTCACAATTGAAACAGCTTATATTTCAGCTGATCCTTATATGCGTAATCGTATGAAGCCGAATACGAATTCTTATATCGGCGGTTTTGAATTAGACCAGCCGATTGTAGGTTTAGCAGTAGGACAAGTAACAGAATCCAATCATTCTGACTTTAAAAAAGGTGACACAGTGTCTGGTATGTTGCCATGGCAAAAATACAGTACAGTGAAAGCTGATGATTTAATGCATTTGCCAGATTTAGATGTACCACCTTATTTATTCTTAGGTGTTTTAGGCATGACTGGTCAAACAGCTTATCACGGCTTGTTAGATATCGGTCAACCAAAAGCTGGTGAAACAGTCGTGGTTTCAGCGGCTTCTGGCGCAGTCGGTGCAGTGGTTGGCCAAATCGCAAAAATCAAAGGTGCCCGTGTTGTCGGTATTGCAGGCGGAGATCAGAAAACAAGCTATCTTATTGATGAACTAGGCTTTGATGAAGCGGTGGATTATAAGAAAGAAGATTATGCAGAAGCCTTAGCTCAAGCAGTACCGGACGGCGTAGATGTCTACTTTGAAAACGTTGGCGGAACTGTCGCAAATGAAGTATTTAAACACTTAAATACATTCGCACGTATACCGGTATGCGGTTCTATTTCTAAATATAATGATAAAGAAGTTTCTTACGAACCCGCAGTGCAACCGATGTTAATTAAACATCAAGCATTGATGCAAGGTTTCTTAGTGCATCAATTTAAAGATGACTTTGCGCGTGCAGGTCAAGAATTAGCACAATGGGTTAAAGAAGGTAAGATTAAAACGAAAACATCTGTAGCAGAAGGTTTTGACCAAGTCCCTAAAGCCTTCAATAATCTTTTCACAGGTGAGAATTTTGGTAAACAAGTGATAAAAATTTCTGATGTATTAGATAAATGAGGTGTATAGATGATGAAAGCAATTGGAGCAGATCGTGCCTTTCAATTATCAGAGGGCAATTTATTTTATGAATTTGATAAAGAAAAACCAACGCCAAAAGATAGAGAATTATTAATTAAAGTTAAAGCAATCAGCGCAAACCCGATTGACACTAAACAACGTCAAAGACCTATTGAACAACCGCCTAGAATTTTAGGATATGATGCAGTAGGTGTTGTTGAAGCAACAGGAGATAACTGTGAACTTTACCAAGTTGGCGATGAAGTCTTTTATTCCGGTTCATTGAAATTTGATGGTTCTAATGCCGAATATCAAACGATGGATGAGCGTTATGTGGCGACCAAACCTAGCAATGTATCTTATACAGAAGCGGCAAGTCTTCCATTAACTTCTATTACGGCGTATGAAGTTCTTTTCGATATTTTCAATATCTCTACGAACCCTGATAATAATAAAGGGAAAACCTTATTAATTATCAATGGTGCAGGCGGTGTCGGCAGTATTGCGACACAAATCGCTAAAGCATACGGACTTAAAGTCGTTACGACAGCAGGCAGAGAAGAAACTAAAGCCTGGTCAGAAAAAATGGGTGCAGATTTAGTAATCAATTATAAAGAAGATATGAAAGCACAACTTGAAGCTAACAATGTTAAAGACATTGACTTTATTTTCTGCACGTTCGATACAGATTTATATTATGAAGCAATGATTGATCTCGTAAAAGCACGCGGTACACTTGCGACGATTGTCGCATTCAATGAAAAACAAGATTTGAACTTGTTGAAAGGTAAAAGTTTAACATTTGGACATGAAAATATGTTTGCACGTTCATTGAATAATACAGATGTGATTCAATATCACCGTTATTTAACAGACGTTTCTAAAAAAGTAGAAGCGGGTGTTTATCAACCGACAGTGACGAAAGTCTTCGATGAATTAACGCCAGAAACGCTATTTGAAGCGCATCAATTACTAGAAGACCATGTGATGAAAGGTAAAATTGTGTTTGATATGGAATCATAATTAAAATATAAATGACACTAGAAGCATGCTGACAAAGCGAAATTCTAGTGTCATTTTTTATAAGACGGAAAAATTGCTTATTCATATCGGTCATTCTATGATAAGGGCACAAACATATAAAGAAAGGAACGATATAAATGAAAGCAATCGGTGCAGATCGAGGATTTGAATTATCTGAAGGTAATTTATTCTATGAATTTGATAAAACGAAGCCTGAACCAAAAGGCAATGAATTATTAGTAAAAGTCAAAGCCATCAGTGTTAATCCTGTAGATACTAAAATTCGCCAAGCGCCTGTTGAAAAAGCACCACGGATTTTAGGGTTTGATGCGGCAGGTGTGGTAGAAGCAACAGGACCAGATTGTGAATTATTTAAAGTCGGCGATGAAGTTTACTATTCAGGTGCGAGCTTTTATGATGGCTCAAATGAAGAGTACCAAGTGATGGATGAACGTTATGTAAGTAAAAAACCAAGTAACTTAACATTTACAGAAGCAGCTAGCTTACCGTTAACAGCACTAACAGCGTATGAAGTGTTATTCGATACGTTCAACATTTCATCTAATCCTGAAAATAATAAAGGCAAATCATTATTCATTATTAACGGTGCAGGCGGTGTCGGCAGTATCGCAACACAAATTGCGAAAGCTTATGGATTAGAAGTAGTGACAACTGCTGGACGTGAAGAAACAAAAGCTTGGTCAGAAAAAATGGGTGCTGACTTAGTGATTAATCATAAAGAAGATATCAAAGCACAATTAGATGAACATCAAGTTGCGCCATTTGATTATGTTTTCTGTACGTATGACACGGATGGCTATTATGAATTAATGATTGATTTAGTTAAAGCACGTGGTCATATTGTCACAATTGTGGCCTTTGATGAAAAACAAGATTTAAACTTATTGAAAGGTAAGAGCGTGACATTCACACATGATTATATGTTTGGTCGTGCGGACTATGGTTTAAATGTGATTACGTTCCATCGTCATTTGACAGATTTGACTAAGAAGGTAGAAGCGGGTACGTATCAACACACGAAAACGAAAGAAATACAAAGGTTAACTACAGAAACACTATATGAAGCGCATCAACTATTAGAAAATCAATCCATGATTGGTAAGTTAGTGATTAATATGGAAAACGAATAATTATTTTTGAAGCACTGGGAATCATTTTCTCAGTGCTTCTAATTTTAGTGCATAATAAATTTGATAAGTTTTTTTATGAGAAGAAAAATAATTGTATAAATGAGATTGAAAAGCGTCATAGCGGGTAATTACATGTTATCAACAAATTTAGGAAGGGATTATTGGTATGAAAGAGAAAAAGATTACCAAAGTGTTTTGGTTTGCGCTCGTCATTTGTACATTATTTGTAATCTATGGTGCGATTTTCCCAAAACAACTTGAAGCAGGGACACAACAAATTACAACTTTCATCGCTAAATACTTTACATGGTATTATCTGATTTTATTATTAGTGATATTGATTGTATATATTTACTTACTCTTCTCACGTTATTCAAATATCACTTTGGGAGAAGAAGGAGAAGATCCAGAGTTTTCACTGCAATCATGGTTTGCGATGTTATTTAGTGCAGGTATGGGTATCGGTTTAGTTTTCTGGACAACAGCTGAACCTATCAGTCATGCATTTACTCAAACGCCGATACATAAAGCTGGAACTCAAGCAGCCATTGATGACGCGATGCAGTTTGCGTTCTTCCACTGGGGCGTTCATGCTTGGGCCGTATACGGTATTGTTGCGTTAGTATTCGCTTATTTCAGTTTCCATCGTGGTTATGCAGGTTTAGTGAGTGCAACGTTGGTACCGTTATTAGGTGAAAAACGTATGAATGGACCGCTTGGCGGTACCATTGATGTATTAGCAATTATTGCGACAGTAACAGGTGTTGCGGCAACACTTGGGTTTGGTGCGTTGCAAATTAACGAAGGATTAAACTATTTATTCAAAGTACCATCTAACTTCGGCATGCAAGTTATTATCGTGATTATTGCGACGTTCTTATTTACATGGAGTGCATGGTCAGGTATCGATAAAGGGATTAAAACTTTAAGTAATATTAATATGATTTTAGCATTTATCGTTTTAATCGTATTATTCGCAGTCGGACCGACACTCTTTACTTTAAATAATTTTACAAACTCACTAGGTAATTATATTTACAATTTCTTTGGGATGAGTTTACGTATTCCGCAAAACGGCGGAGAAAAATTCCAATGGATGCAGAACTGGACAGTCTTCTATTGGGCATGGTGGATTTCATGGGCACCATTCGTAGGAATCTTTATTGCGCGTGTGTCACGCGGTCGTACTATTAAAGAGTTTATTTTAGGTGTTTTATTTGTACCAGCCTTAGTTTGTTTCTTCTTCTTTGCAGTCTTCGGATCAGCTGCAATCTATTTACAGAAAAACGGTATTGCGGATATTGCGAAAGAAGCAACAGAAACAGCTACCTTCGCAACTTTACAACACTATCCGCTCGGCTTTTTATTAAGTCTGGTTTCGTTAGTAGTTATCATGATTTTCTTCGTCACTTCAGCAGACTCAGCAACTTATGTGCTTGGTATGTTAAGTGCAAAAGGAAGTATCCACCCAGCTTCAGCAATTAAAGTATCTTGGGGTGTGATTTTAGCACTCTTTGCGTTGATCATGATTTATACAGGCGGAACACAAGCGATTCAAAACTTATTAATTATCGCAGCACTGCCATTCTCAATCGTTATTATTTTAATGATGTGGTCGTTGTTTAGAGCATTAGGTGAAGAAAAGCCACGGTACCAACAACCCAGATATAAACATTCGGAAGTTTTATCGCATAAAAGTAACAGGGAAGAAATAGAAGAATAGTTAAAAAAATGAAGGCATAAGTTGCTTTATCATAAGATAAACAAACTTATGCTTTTATTTTTTACAATAAAATTT